>JAQUHM010000348.1 GCA_028683595.1 Geobacteraceae bacterium
ACCCGGAGGAACCAATCGCCGAAATTGATCCTGAGAAGACGCAGCGCGATTACGAGCGGCTTACCCGTTCACGCCGTAATCCTGAATTTGCCTCAGACCCCCCCTTGAAAAGGTTGAAGAAAAACCCGTTCTCCCGTTGCCGATCCGGGTCACCGGCTGGGCGGCAGCCGCAGCAGGAGCCATTTTCCTCTGCTACGGCCTTGCGGGACTGCTGCACTACTTTGGGACAGACTGGCAGCCGCCTCTTTCCGAGACGTTTATCGAGCCGGTCTCAAAGACAGCAATTTTCTTTAAATACGGGTTTTTCCCGTGGCTCAGGACACTCGGCGGCCTTGGATTAGTCCTTGCTTCAGTCCAGTTCTTTGCTCTGAAACCATGGGCGCCAAAGGTTCTGGTCGGATTTTGCTGGGGGAGCACCGGACTGATGCTGGTCCAGGAGATCGTAGGTATTGTCAACCGGATTCTGATAACGTCCGGCTCCCCCTCTGCCATATTCTATGTGGACTGTCTCGTTAGCTACCTGGTAAAGGTAACCCTTTGGAGCGTCCCCTTTCTCGCCGTAATCTGGCTTTTGAGCCGGGATGAAACCTTACAGGACTATCCGGAAACCTGACTTGACAACTGAGCAATCACTATGTCAGTGACACTTTCTTGTATGCAACGCCGCATTCCTGTCTGGTCAAACAAAACATTTCTTCCCGTGCCCTTCCTGTAACATCGGTTATGAATTACTTACACTAAATGCGCTTTTCGCCTCAGGTGAATATGCATGAACAGCGCAGGCAATACATGGATCAAAGGAGTGGATCAGCCGGAGCACTTCCAGGGGGCGCTCCTGCTCAGCCACAGGCACACCCACCAGTGCCCTTTCGACCGGTCCGGGTTCATCATTTGCATCCCGCGGGCCAAAGTTCCAGGTCGTCGGAACGACCATCTGGTAATTGGATATTTTGCCGCCGGTAAAGCTCAGCCAGTGCCCCAGGGCGCCACGCGGCGCTTCGTTCAGACCCGCACCGGAGCCGGTGTCCGCCATGGTAAACTTCGTTCTGAAAGGCATGGTAAAAGACTTGCTGCTTGAGACAAGGTCCGATGACCAGCCTCTCAGGACATCGGCAATCATTTTGGTTTCGATTGTCCGGGCCGCGGTTCTTCCCAGCAGGGAATACATTGCAGAAAGGGGCAAGCCGACCTGCTGCAGAAAGGCGTCGACCGCAGCAACCGTCGGCTGATGGCCCGTCCCATAGTTGACCATTACCCGTGCCAGGGGACCCACTTCCATTGTTTGCCCCTGATAGCGCGGCGCTTTGATCCAGCTGTATTTGTTTCCCGTTTCCAGCCCCGTGTAGTTGGGTTCGGTCTGCCCCTGAGCAGGGTTCAGGTCTCCCCCGGAATACCAGCTGTGTGTTACGGATTCGGTTATATTGGCAATGTCCACATCCAGCACATTACCTGTCGCCCGATTGTAGATGATTCCTCTCCGAAAAAAGAGACTGACCTCTTCCTGCTCACTTTGCGGAAACTCCCCGAATGACATGAGGTTGCCGACTTCGCCGATTGTCGAGTACTCTTTATAGCGGCGGAGAAGGTACACAGTATCCGGCAGATAGTAATCATCAACGAAGTTTCGGGCAAGGTCTATGTGGTTGTTGAATTCGCTGATACGAGACACCTTCAAGTCCTTGTTAAGCGTTACACCTCCGACAATCATGGTCTGAGGGTGAGGGTTCTTGCCACCGAGAATCGCGTGCATATGAACCACCTGGACCTGAACCCTGAGCGCCTCCAGATAGTCGGCCATAAAGACAAGGTTTTCCTCCGGGGTGAGGATATAGGCTGGATGTCCCCAGTAGCCGTTGGCAAAGGGACCAAGCTGTCCACTCTCGGCAAAGGTCTGCAAACGCTGTTTAACGGTAGCGAAGAAGGATGCGTCCCTGGTTCTGGCCGGGTTTATCTGTCTGTCTATGGAAACCGCAGCAGCCGGATCAGCCGAAAGAGCACTGACCACATCGACCCAGTCAACCAGCTGAAGCTGGTAGAAATTGACAATATGGTCATGGATGAATTGCGACCCCATGAGAAGGTTTCGTATGACACGGGCATTTTCAGGGATGGATATCGCCAGGGCGTTTTCTACGCTTCTGACCGAAGTAACACCATGCACATAGGTGCAGACGCCGCAGAGTCTCTGGGTAAAGATCCAGGCATCTCTCGGGTCGCGGTCCTTCAGGATGGGCTCAATGCCGCGAAAAAGCGTGCCGCAACTCCAGGCGTTGCTGACCCTGCCGTTGGAAATCTCCGTCTCCATCCTCAGGTGACCTTCGATGCGTGTTACCGGATCTATTACGATTGTTGACATAAATATTGTCCTCTCTTACTGAAACACAGAATTATGAAAAACCCACCAGACTCGCACATCAACCGGATGAGTTTAATCGCCGTATCTGCCGTCGAAGTTGAAAAACGTCCCCTGGTCCCAGAAACCGGCCTCGCTGCAACCGAAACAGGGCGCATCCGCCTGAACACACCAACTGGTGGCATCGTTATACCCGACCGACGGGCAGTTATGATAGGTTGACTGTCCCCTGCAGCCATAGTTCTTCATGCACCATTGGGAGTCGTGCCGAGGGCAGTTCTCGTGGACTTTCTTGCCGTAGGCGAACTTTGGGCGTCCAAGGGAGTCCAGTTCCGGAAATTTGCCCAAAAGCAGGTAGTTTACGATCAACGCAGCCATATTGACCGGGTTGGGAGGACATCCCGGCAGATTGATGGTGGAAACACCGGTTGCTTCACCTACGCCCTTTGCCCCGGTGAGCCCACCGGCAGCGGCCGGAAGACCACCATCACAGGCGCACGATCCCACGGCAATAACTTTCAGTGCCTTCGGACAGACATCATTGGCGATCTTCAGCATGGTTTCACCGCCAATCGTTCCGTACAGGCCGTTATTTGCCGTTGGAATGGCCCCCTCCACGAAACAGATAAACTTTCCGGCATAGGTACTGACCGTGTTCGCAAGACTCAGTTTTGCCGCTTCTCCAGCCGGAGCCATGATCGTTTCATGATAGTCGAGAGAGATCTTGTCGAGAATAAGGTCGTCAATGAAGGGGTTGGATGTTCTCAGGAAGGCTTCCGTGCAACCGGTGCACTCGGCGAACTGCAGCCACACGACAGGAGCTCGAGCCGTCCCAGTCAGCGCCTCTGCGATCTTCGGGATAAATGATGCCTCAAGTCCGAGGGTGGCTGCCATCAACCCACAGAACTTCATAAAATCGCGGCGGCTCAGTCCCTTTTTCGTTACCAGCCCGTTGATTTTTTCTTCCAGCTGCGCATCGAACTTTTCTTCAATCTCCATAGGTACGTCCTCCTTCGTTATTTTACTGCCAGTACCAGGTTTGCCGGTCAGACTTTCTCGTGCCCTGCCTTACCTGCACACATAACCATCGGTCAAGGTAAGAAGAAAAGCGACAAGGTACGTATTCGCCTAAAACCTCCTTTCCCGAGTGGGATAGAAACCTTTAATCCTTTCCAACATTTATGCCAAGACCATATTAGCAACTAACCACCTGATACTGTTAATTTAATATGATTTTAATTATAACCGTAACAGGTTGAACAGTGCAGCATCTGCACCTGAGGGAGCAAATATTGCACTTCACACCATATCGGAGATCTCTGAGGGAAGGAGTCATTCAGACAATCCAGGAAGGTTCCTACACACAACACAAGCAGAAGAAACGAAAGAAAACTACAGATAGTTCAAACAAACGAAACATATGCGGACTCAGCGGAAATATTCACAATTCCCGGGGTTAACCTGGCAACCAGCACTCATAACCATCTGATATTTCTTTCAAACTCGATTACAGACTATCTTCCCGAGGGAATTCTTGGTAGCATACACTTTCTGACACTGCGCAACTCACTACCTCAGGAGGTTAGATTTTGAAAAGCCGTTTTCTCTTCATCCTTTTTATCATCCTCGTCGGTCTAACCGGCGGTTTCCTGTTCCTGCGGGATGGCAAAGCCCCGCAACTAACTTTTTACCCCGCTGACGGGACGGTTTCGGCAAAC
>JAQUHM010000041.1 GCA_028683595.1 Geobacteraceae bacterium
CACTCCCATAGTAGGAACCAGACTATTACTGCCCTTTTCAAGCAGTTATCTAACAGTCAGCGACCATGGACAACCGGACGAAGCTCGCGCCTCATCCAGCAGGTCAGCGTAAAAAAGGGGTCACGACAGCATGGCCGTGCCCCCCGGTTTTCCTTTTAAAATTCGATGAAATCTACTTTACTTCGTACCAGAATTTACTGCTCATTACTTTGCCACCCTTGAGCAGAAATTTAGTCATAATACCGTATTTGCCCTTCACGGACAAATTGACGTCCGAGCCGAATCCCCCGCTCATCCCCATCATCGTTTTTACCTGCTCAGTCTTATCCGGTCCGACAATCTTGACTTTCACCTCGCCTTCGCTGAGCATCTTGCCGGTTTTGGCGTCGGTAAACATGATCATAAGGTGATGAGTATCCTTCATGCCCGCAGGCATCGCCATCCCCTTCATCCTTTCTTTCAAGTCGATAAGACGGAATGTTGCCTTGACTCCATCCACGGTTTCCGTATGGATCATTTTGCCCATCGACATCGTACCGCTGGAACCGTGCTCCGCCGCCGAAGCAACCAACGGTGCACTCAAGGCGAACGTTGCTGCCATTATTACTGCTGCTGTTCTTTTCATTTTATTTCTCCTTTTTTGTCATGTAACTTCCCTCTTTATCAAAGAGGGGGATTTCGGGGTAATTTAATGTTTCATCCCCGAATACTTCAGTTTACCTTTTTTAAGATCACGTAACTTCATCAGGACGAAGATCACAGGTGTCATGATGAGAACGTGGATGGCAGAGGAGACCATCCCGCCGATCATTGGTGCAGCGATGGGCTTCATAACGTCAGCACCGGTGCCGGAAGACCACATGATCGGCACCAGTCCGATGAGTGCTACTGCCACGGTCATCAGCTTCGGTCTGAGCCTTAATACTGCCCCCTCGAAGGTGGCGTCATAAATATCCTGCTCGGTAACAGGTCCCTTGATGAGGCGCTTGTCCAGAGCCTCGTGCAGATAGATAACCATAACCACACCAGTCTCCACCGCCACCCCGTAGAGGGCGATGAAGCCGACCCAGACCGAAACCGACATATTGTAGCCGAGGGCATAGACCAGAAATACCCCACCCACCAGGGCGAAGGGTACCGACAGCATAACCATGCTCGCCTCGAGCACCGATTTGAAAGTGAAATAGAGGAGGATGAAAATTACCAGAATTCCCAGCGGCACAAGAATCTGAAGGCGTTTCTTGGCCCTGATCTGATTCTCCCACTGCCCGGACCAGGCTACGTAATAGCCTGTAGGAAGTTTCAGGCGTTTTTCAAGTACCTGCTTTGCCTCGGTTACGAATCCACCCATGTCCCGGCCGCGAACGTTGAGGAAGACGATGGAGCGGAGCAGTCCGCCCTCGCTAGCGATCTCAGGTGCGCCGGTAGAGAGTTTTATCTTTGTCACCATGGACAGGGGTATATGAGCGCCATTCTTTGACGGTACCAGGATCTGTCTGATCTCATCGATATTGTCCCGCATCTCGCGCAGATAACGAACCTGAATGGGAAAGCGGGTCCGGCCGATTACCGAGGTGGTGATGGAGCTCCCACCGAGCGCTGTCTCGATAACCTGATGACAGTCATCAACCTGGACGCCGTAGCGAGCCGCTGCCTCTCGATCGATATCGATGTCGATATAGTTGCCGCCGGTTACCCGTTCGGCCACCACGTCCGCCGCACCCGGTACAGTCTTCAGTATACCTTCTGACTGCACCGCCAGATTTTTAAGAACATTCAGGTCATTTCCGAATATTTTCACCCCAAGATCGGTGCGGACCCCGGTGGAAAGCATGTTGATGCGGTTTATGATCGGTTGGGTCCAGCCGTTTCTTACTCCCGGTATCTGGAGTTTTTTATCGAGCTCGGCCACGATATCACCCTTGGTCATGCCGGAACGCCACTCCTTCTTCGGCTTCAGGATGATGATACTTTCGAACATGGAGACCGGAGCCGGATCAGTAGCAGTCTCTGCCCTCCCCACCTTGCCGAGGACACTCTCAACTTCGGGAACGCTCTTGATAATCTTGTCCTGCACCTGTATCAGACGCTTTGCTTCGTTTACCGAGACATTGGGAAGGGTCACCGGCATATAGAGCAAGGAACCTTCATCCAACGGGGGCATGAACTCGCTGCCGATGGACATAAACATCGGGATTGCCACGGCCAGGGCCAGAACATTGAGGGCGATGGTCGTCTTTTTCCAGTTCAGCACCCAACGGATTATCGGAGAGTAGAGCTTGATGAAGAAAGTGGAAACAGGGTTTTTGCTCTCAGGCGGCATCTTGCCACGCATGAGATAGAACATCAGCACCGGCACCAGGGTGATGGCAATAAAGGCAGATCCCACCATGGAAAAAGTCTTGGTGAATGCCAGTGGGTGGAACAGTTTTCCCTCCTGTCCTTCCAGGAGAAAGACCGGCACAAAGGAGAGGACGATAATAGCCAGGGAAAAAAAAATGGCACGTCCCACCTGCTTTGCGGATGATATTACTACCTCCAGACGTTTTTGCTCTCGCTCTTCAGGCGGTAATTCAGAGAGGTGCCGGTAACAGTTCTCCACCATGATGACCCCGGCATCCACCAACACACCGATGGCAATGGCAATCCCGCCTAACGACATAATGTTGGAAGTTACTCCCATCAGCTTCATGGTAATGAAGGCAATGAGCACGGCAACCGGCAGGGTAACAACAATAACCAGGGCACTCCGAAAGTGCAGGAGAAAGAGAAGCACCACCAGGGAAACGACAATGGCCTCTTCCGTGAGCGCCCGCTTCAGGGTACCAATTGCCCGTGCGATGAGATCGGAACGGTCATAGGCCGCAACAATCTTCACGCCGGGCGGAAGCCCTTTTTGCAAAGCTGTAATCTTCTCTTTGACCCGGTCAATGACATCCTTGGCGTTTTCACCGTAGCGCATGACAATGATACCACCGACCGCCTCCCCCTCACCATTCAGGTCGAGCAGGCCGCGTCGAATGGCACCGCCCAGTTGCACGGTGCCCAGGTTCTTGATATAAACAGGGACACCGCGCCGGTCGACACCGACCACGATTTCTTCCAGGTCCTTCACACCATGTATGTAGCCTTTGCCGCGTATCAGATATTCGGCGTCCGACTGGTTGATCAATCCGCCGCCGACATCGTTATTGGAGCGCTTTACCGCGTCAACGACATCACCGATTTTAATATTGTAGGCAAAAAGCCGTTCCGGGTCGATGCTCACCTGGTATTCGCGAACGAAACCGCCGATGGAGGCTACCTCGGCCACCCCGGGAACCGTGTTCAGCTGGTAGCGGACGAACCAGTCCTGAAGGGTCCGCAGTTGCTCAAGATCGTAGCCCTTCCCCTTTATCAGGTACCAGAAGACATGGCCGACCCCGGTACCATCAGGGCCCAGCGTCGGCCTGACATTAGGCGGCAGAAGAGAAGCGGCATAATTGAGGCGTTCGAGCACCCTGGTTCTGGCCCAGTAGATATCGGCCTTATCCTCGAAGATGACGTAGATCATGGAGAATCCGAATGCCGATGTCGCGCGAACCGCCTTGACCATCGGCAATCCCTGAAGATTCACCGCCAGGGGATAGGTAACCTGGTCTTCCACCACCTGGGGGGATCGGCCTGGATAGTCGGTGAAGACGATCACCTGGTTGTCAGACAGGTCAGGTATCGCATCCACCGGTGTCTTGAAGACGGCCCAGACCCCCACAGCGATGATCAAGGCGAAGATCATAAGGATGATGAGGCGGTTTCTTGCGGAATATTCGATGATTTTTTCGATCATAAAGGTTTCCTGAATACCGGGGTTTCGTTTGGGCGGACCACAGTGGTGCCCAAACCCGATGCAGGCACAGAGGTCTGCACGTGTAATAAAATCACATTTTCATGTCGCCCATATCCAGAGACTTTTTCTTCTGAGGCGGAGCAGGGGCGGCTGTTCCGCCCTTCTTGCCGTCCGTCATCCCGGCATGCCCCTCGTGACCTTCACCGGTACCACCCTCCAGTTGTGCCTCGGAGTCGATGAGGTAGCCGCCCGAGACCGCTACTTTCTCCCCTTCATTGAGACCGGAGAGTATCCTGATCCGGTCGCCGCTGCGGTCGCCAATTGTCACATCCCGTGGCACGTAGCTGCCAGGCTCCTTTTCAACCCAGACTACCTTGCGTTTCCCGGTATCGAGCACAGCTGTGACCGGCACGGTGAGGACGGTCCCTTGCGGCGCCTTTATCATTCCCCGCATGTACATCTCCGGCTTCAGTTTCCCGCCCGGATTTGGCAGCTCAACCCGTACTTTTATGGTTCTGGTATTCGGGTCAAGGAAGGGGTAAATGAAGGAAACCTTTCCAGTAAAAGTGGTACCTGGGTAGGATTGGGAGGCGAACTCCACTTTTTGGCCGATTTTTATCTCGGGAAACTCGTTTTCATAAACCTCCACATCTACCCACACGGTGGAAAGATCGGCAATGGAAAAGAGTGGATCGCCAACGTTCACGTACTGTCCCGCAAGGACCTGCTTCTCAATCACCACTCCGCTGAGCGGCGTATAGATTGGCAGGCGAATGTTCGGCACGCCCGTGCGCTCCAGCGAGGCAATCTGATAGTCCTTGACCCCCATCAACTTCAGCTTTTGCCGGGATGAGGCCACCAACCCCTCCCCTCCCTGCGAAATGGAATTAATCGGAGAGTCTTTCAGTGTTTCACGACTCTTCAGGGCCAGGAGATATTCCTGCTGGGCTGATACGAGGTCAGGCGAATACACCTCAGCCACCGGTCTGTTTCGGGAAACCCAATCTCCGACCCGGTTAACATAGAGCCGGTCGATACGTCCGGCAACCCAGGCAGTAACCTTGGCCTGGCGTGCCTGATCATAGGCAACGATGCCAACGGCCGAAATATCCTTGGTAAAAGGCTCGATTTTCGCCGCTTCCGTTTCCACGTTTGCCATTACCTGCTGAGTTGGGGAAAGTGAGATTTCGGAAAGCGCCTCACGATCTTTCTTGCTTCCCTTATCAGTTCCACTTTTAAGAATCGGTACAAGGGTCATACCGCAAATTGGGCAGGCGCCAGGCTTGTCCCTGATAATAAAGGGATGCATCGGGCAGGTATATTTCGTCGGAGCCTGATCTGCGTGCTCTCCCGGCCCATGCGTTGGATGGCGGATAAACCACAGGTAACCGGCTCCGATTCCGACTGCCAATAGTATTGCCAAGCCCAGCATGAATCCCGTTCTTTTCGAAATGCTCATAATTGCCCCCGATTTATTCAGCTCATAGCTCTTGGCTCGTAGCTTAATCACTCAAAATAAATAACTCATCACTAATAACACATGACTGCATCAAGGAAGATCTTGTCCCACCAGGGCTTCAAGTTGTGCCCTTTTCGCCTGGTAATCGGCAACAGAGTCGTAATACTCACGCTCGTAGGTAAACAGGGTTATCATAGAATCCAGCATGGTGAGAAAATCCACCTTGCTGACCCGGTAGCCGATTACGGATGATCCCAAAGACTGCCGTGCTTGGGGAAGTATCCCGGTTTTATAAAGTTCAGCCAATTTTCTTCTCCGCTCCATCTGTGCTACGAGATCGGCAATTCCGGCCTGAATGGTGTTTTTTATACTGTTCAATTCCTCTGTCGCTGTCGTTATATCGGCATTTGACTCAGCTACAGCAGCCTGACGCCGCGACGTTTGCACAGGGAGGTTAAAGGTAAGTCCGAGGGTATACATGTCGAAACCGTCGCTCCCATTCACCGGTTCCCTCTGCATATATTCCAGGGAGACATTGAAATCGGGAAAGTATTCCTTTTTTGCCAGGGTAAGCCCAGCCCCGGCTTTTTCGATGCTGGCACGTGCACTCTTCAGAAGCGGACGCTTATCATCGGCGATGGCTTCCAACTGTTCTGGGTTCAGTGTCAGCGGCTGCATCTTCACATCGGCAATAGAGCCAACCGGTGTCAAGGCGGGACGTGACAGCAGCGCATTCAGGTTCGCCTCCCCCGACTTTCTCTGCTGTTCCAAGGATATTTGCAGATCGAGCATTTTTGAACGCTCAACCTGGGCCGTGAAGACATCCTGCTGAAGGCCCTTGTTTACGGAATACTTAGTTTCGGCAAGGGTGATGAAGTCATCGAGAATCCGGATATTCCTGTCCACAATTCCCAGTGATCGATCAATGTAGTACAGTTGGTAGTAGGTTTCCTTGACCATACGGGTCAGTTGCAGCTTCCGCTCTTCAACCTCCCACTTATAGGATTCGGCCTCTTTTTCAGCAATTTCCCCTTTCAGTGCCCTTTTCCCCCAGAACGGCAGCTGCTGGGTTATGCCGATCACTTTGGAGGTCATCGGCTCCTTGCTGAAATCGAGAGGGTATCGAATTACCCCGTTCTGAATCTTAAGCATGAGCATCGGATCTTCGAAGGAGCGGGCCTGTGCAATCCGGTTGCTGAAAACCTGCCAGCGAGCCTCTGATGCCTTTACATCAGGATTGTTTTCAAGGGCAGTTGTTACCAGAGCTGACAGGCTTTCGACTGGCTTGACCTCCTCGGCAGGAAGGTTTGCCGGCAGGAATAGCAAAACAAGCAGGGTCACCAGTACAGGAAACGTTCCCGCTATCGATGACGTACCAGGTATCCAATTGTTCTTCTTCACGTTCATGGTCTGTCTCCAGTAATTCCGGCAACTTGATCCGTATCCTGGTACTGATATTGGAATCACGGCAATAAAAACCAATTATGATCATATCCCGGTTGATTCACTTGTTAAGTGTACTGCTTACAAGCAGCATGCCAACAATAATCACAATCTAACTATTTGAACTAACGAGCAATATTACGAAGTTCGTCACTCTGGACAATAGGCATGGAGAATATTCCACAGCCCCATGAAGAATATACTTCAAGCTCAGCATTTTACAGGCGTTCATTTTTCAACCGCAGGGCGTTGGTAATTACCGATACGGAACTGAAACTCATGGCTGCCGCGGCTATGATCGGGCTGAGCAGAATGCCGAACCAGGGATACAAAATACCGGCGGCAACTGGAATGCCCATGGTATTGTAAATGAAGGCGAAAAAGAGATTTTGCTTGATGTTCCTCAGTGTTGCGCGGCTCAAACGACGAGCCCGGACAATCCCTCTCAGGTCTCCCTTTACCAGGGTAACTCCTGCGCTCTCCATCGCCACATCCGTGCCGGTGCCCATGGCAATGCCCACCTGGGCCAGTGCCAGGGCGGGGGCATCGTTGATTCCGTCTCCGGCCATGGCAACAATTCTGCCCTCTTCCTGAAGTTTCCTTACCGCTTCTGCCTTCTGGTCGGGAAGCACCTCCGGGACCACCTCATCAATGCCCAGTGTGCGGGCCACGGCCTCGGCGGTTGTGCGGTTGTCTCCGGTAAGCATGACGATGCGGATGCCCTCGCTGTGAAGCTGTCTGATGGCCTCTGCTGAGGTGGCTTTAATGGGGTCTGCAACCCCCAGGAGGCCGGCAGCTTCTCCATCCACTGCCACAAACATGACCGTCTGGCCTTCCTTGCGCAGAGATTCCGCCTTGGCTTCGAGATCCCCTGTCGTGATACCCATTTCTTCCAGCAGACGGCTGTTTCCCAGCACCACCTTCTGTCCATCCACCTCTCCGGTTACCCCTTTGCCGGTTGTATAGACAAAGAATTCGGCAGTGGCAAGTTTCTTGCCCCGCTCTTCCGCCCCTTTGACAATCGCTGCTGCCAGGGGATGCTCGCTCCCTCGCTCCAGACTGCCCGCCAGCAGGAGCAGGTTTTTTTCATCCATGCCTTTTACCGGATCAACCGTAACCAGTTTCGGTTTTCCCTCGGTCAGGGTCCCGGTTTTATCCACCACCAGGGTGTCTACCTGGCGCATAACCTCGATAGCTTCCGCGTCCTTGAACAGCACTCCAAAAGAAGCCCCTTTCCCGGTGGCCACCATGATCGATACGGGAGTGGCCAACCCGAGGGCGCAGGGGCAGGCGATGATGAGGACCGCCACGGCATTGACAATGGCATGTGCCATGCGGGGTTCAGGTCCGACAAGTGCCCAGATGATAAAAGTCACGATAGAGGCTGTAACCACAACCGGCACAAACCAGCCGGCAACCAGATCAGCCAGTTTCTGGATGGGGGCGCGGCTGCGCTGTGCCTCGGCGACCATCCTCACAATCTGGGCAAGAAGAGTGTCGGCTCCAACCCGTTCAGCTTTCATAATCAAGGAACCGGTTCCATTGATGGTCGCGCCGATCACCCGATCTCCCGGGCTTTTTTCCACCGGAATCGATTCACCGGTGAGCATGGATTCGTCTACCGAGCTGGTTCCTTCCAGTACCAAACCGTCCACCGGGACTTTCTCACCCGGCCTGACACGAAGTCTGTAATCTGCTTGAACCTCGCTGAGCGGCACATCTTCCTCCCCGCCGTCCTCTCTGATACGCCGTGCAGTATTCGGTGCCAACCCGAGAAGTAGCTTAATGGCTGCACCGGTTTGGCTACGGGCCTTTATCTCCAGGACCTGACCGAGAAGCACCAGGGTTGTAATCATGGCCGCGGCCTCGAAGTAGACAGCAACCTCGCCCGTGCCAGAACGAAACGAGGCAGGGAAGATCTGCGGAAAGAGCTTGGCGACTACGCTGTAAAGGTAGGCTACACCGACACCGAGGCCAATAAGGGTGAACATGTTCAGGCTGCGATGAACCAGTGATGTCCAGAATCGTTGAAAGAAGGGCCATCCGGCCCAGAACACGACAGGTGTAGAGAAGGCCAACTCAAACCAGCCCCACATATCAGCGGACATAATCCGTTCCAGGGGGCGACCGGGAATATGCATCCCCATGGCGCTCACCATCACAGGAATCGACAGCGCCAAGGCTATCCAGAAACGTCTTTTCATATCCGCCAGTTCAGGATTCTCACCTTCTTCCACCGTGACGGTCCTGGATTCGAGAGCCATACCGCACTTGGGGCAGTCTCCCGGCGTGTCCTGGATTACTTCGGGGTGCATGGGACATGTCCATTCCGTGCGTTGGAGTGGCGCAGGTTCTCCGGCAAATTCAAGCGACATTCCACATTTCGGGCAGGGTCCGGGTTTCGTGGCGTGTACTTCAGGGCACATGGGGCAGAAATAGTCGCCTTCTCTGGCCTCCGCTGACTCCGTTTCGACCTGCGATGAAGGGTAAAGATATTTTTCGGGATTCTCCCTGAATTTGATAAGGCAATGCTCGCTGCAGAAATAATAGCTTTCTCCGTCATGCTCGTGGCTGTATGGCGAAGATTCGGGATTAACATCCATATTGCAAACGGGATCTTTCATTTTTGCTCCTCTGTCCTCGGAATAAAACACGCCGGAATTTATTTCAAAGCATCTTCAATCAGGGCGTGAACTGATTACCTGCGTATCTGAAGCAGCTCTCTATTGTCAGCCCCTTTAAAGCTCTTCGGGAGTTATCTCTGACATGGTTCTGATTCGGTAAAGCTTCTCCACAGGAATAACCGCGACTATTCCGTCGCCTTTCATACCCGTGTGGGCTACCTCCATGATTGCAGAAGCGATTTCATCCACCCTTGCTTCTTCGGTGAAAATCTCAATCCTCGAATGGGTGACCATCCAGTCGGGGTCAAAAAAGTTAGCAAATTCTCCGAATCCTTTTACTTTGGTTACACTGATGCCCCTTACCCGCATGTCAACAAGTCGACCCTCGACTTTTTCCAATTCTGCAGTCCTGATTATGGCGACTACTTTTTTCAATTCCATGCCGTTTCCCTCCAATTATTTTTCGTGCAACTACTATTTCACAATTTAATCAGAGTTAATGCTCTTTTATTACAAGCGGCAGTACCGTCTTCCCTTCCGCGCTGCGACCCTTTTTGTCAGCAACTTTCCAACTGATCTTTACCGGCATACCGGCCGTGAACAGGGAAGGATCTTTCGGCTTCAATACAGCCGCCATGTCGAAAACCGAATGAAAGATTTCACCGGCAAATGGTTTGCCGTTATGATCGGCAAGGCTCAAGTCCTTGACATCCACTGGGCGATCAAAATAGACATGCACGCCTTCAATCGTTTTTGTACCCTTCTCTTTCAGACCGGCGACTTCTAATAACCGCGAAGGGCCTGGTTCAAGAACCGAGCGCTCATCCACTACAAGCGGATTGTGGATCTGGCCTCCTGAAGGCAACGATATAGCACCTTCTTTCCCTTCCACTGCTATACGCACTTCCTTGACCCCATTAAACTGAGAGAGGGTCAGGGCCAAGGCCTTAAGCACACCTTGTTCGCTGGTCTTGTCACCCTTGATATTGATAAAATCTTTGTTGAAATTGAGGGAGACGGATCCTTTGTCTTCGGTCAAACCGAGAAGCCGGGTGTCCGAATGGAACGGCAACAAAAATTCTCCACGATACGCAGGTAAATCCATACCGCTCAAAAGCCGCTCCACCGCAACTTTCTTGATGCTCCCTTCGTCAAAGGTGAAAAACGGAAACGGCACAACCTTCCCCGGTGTCCTGGCTGACGGGAAATAGATGACAAAGGCAAAACAAGTTCCCTTATCGGTAGTCGGCGCGGGGCCAAAGAACTTCTCATAAGCCTTGGTGGCGGATACCCTGGTCTCCTGTGGCGGTGGGGACTCTTTTTTGCTGCAGCTAACCGTGGAAAACAGAAGGAGTAGGACTGTCAATGCCATTGCTGTGTGGAATATTTTGTTCATAGTATGCACCCTCTAAACTTGTCAGAACATGAAAACGGAAGAGTATAATCAATGCAATCAATCATGAGAATCAGACTGCACATTTTCTGATTCTTTACCACCTTTCCCCGGCGGGACGATCTCATATTTCTCCATGCGATAGATGAGCACATGGCGGGGGATTCTCAGAAAACGGGAAGCCGCAGTCTGATTCCAGTCGTTGCGTTCCAGGGCCTCCAGAACAATTTCCCGCTCCAACTGCTCCAGCGAGTACCCTTCTGCGGGAAGATTAACGATCAACCCGGTTGCGCCGGTCTTGCGAATGCCGCGAACCTTCTCCGGCAGGTCCCCCACGGTGACAACATCACTCTCACGAAGTATGAGAATGCGTTCCACTGTATTCTCGAGTTCCCGCACATTGCCCGGCCAGGGGTAGGAGGCCAAGGCTTCCACAGCTTCACTTGAAAATTTGACCACATCCGCTCCGTGCTTGGCGGCAAAGTGCCTAATCAGAAGCGGGATGTCATCCTTCCTTTCCCTCAAGGGCGGAATGTGAAGGGGGATAACGGAAAGCCGGTAGTAGAGATCCTCGCGAAAGGTACCATCCATTAGTGCCTGTTCCACGTCCAGATTTGTTGCAGCCACAACCCGTACATCGAGCTGGACGGTCTCGGTCCCGCCAACCGGCTCCACGACCTTTTCCTGCAGAGCACGCAGAAGCTTTGGCTGTAGATCGAGCGGAAGCTCTCCCACCTCGTCGAGAAAGAGCGTACCTCCGTCCGACTGTTTGAATTTGCCCGTTTTATCCCTGATTGCCCCGGTAAACGCCCCTTTGACATGGCCAAACAGTTCGCTTTCAAGGAGATCTCGAGGGATTGCTGCACAGTTAATCGGGATGAAGGGCCCTGATTTCCGAGAGCTCAATGTATGAAGGGCCTTGGCTACCAGCTCCTTGCCTGTCCCTGACTCTCCTGTGATGAGGACCGTTGCATCAGTGTTCGCAACCTTTCGCACCACCTGAAAAACCTTTTCCATCTCAAGCGAAATGCCCACTATGTTTCTGAAGTCGATCTTCTCAGTCAACTCCTGCCGGAGTTGCTTGTTTTCCCGGGACAGACTGGTGACCTGCAGCGCCTTGCGTACCACAAGCTTCAGCTCATCGCGGTTGAATGGCTTGGTGATATAATCGTAGGCTCCAAGCTTCATTGCCTCCACAGCCGTGTCCACCGCACCGAAAGCGGTAATGATCATGACGAGAGTTTCCGGGGATCGCTCCTTAATCTCTCGCAACACTTGAAATCCGTCGATCCCGGGCATTTTCAGATCAGTTATCACCAGTGCAGGACGAAGTTCGTCAAAAGCCTGCAACCCCTCGACACCGGACGCAGCAACAGATACCTCGTAACCGTCTTCCTCAAGATTGTATTCCAGTACGCGGCGCAGTGAAGGATCGTCATCAATTACCAGTATTTTCTGTTTCATTTCTCTCCCAGGAATCTGTCGGGCTTAGGAAGTCGATGCGAAAATTCGAATGGGCGAGGACAGATTTTGTCGATTTTGCAGGACAACAGATGTTCTATTGACCAAAGAAACGGCGGAATATGGGCCGGACAGATGGATTTGCAGCAGATTTCCCCTAAGTCCAACAGACTCCAAAACTCACTATTTCTTTTCAGGCAGTCGAATATGGAATATGGCGCCGTGCCCAAGCACGCTCTCAACCGCTATGGTTCCGCCATGCCCTTCGATAATTTTGCGGGTTATGGCCAGACCGAGGCCTGTCCCCCCCTCTTTGGTGGTAAAAAACGGTTCAAAGATTTTCTCCGCCTCTGCCGGGGGGATTCCCGGTCCCGAATCTGCAAACTGAAGTTCGACCCAAGCGGGCTCGTTCGGCTCTGGATCTTGGCGCCGAGCGCTAATGATAACTGACCCGCCCGGTAGCGAAGCCTGCAGACCGTTAAGAATAATGTTCAGGAAAGCCTGCCGTAGTTTCTCCGAATCCCCTTCGATGGCCGGCAGATGTTCCACCCTGCACTCCAGGGTGACTCCCCGTTTTCTTGCTTCCGAGGAAACGAGCGAGATAACGTTATTCAATTCTTCAAGAAGGTCACATTCTCCCATCAAAACCGGCTGTGGCCGCGCCAGTCGAAGAAAGTCCTCGACCACGTTATTGAGACGCTTCGACTCTTTTACCATGATTTCCAGGAATTCATATTTCCTGTCACCCGGCTGAAAATCATCCTTCAAGATCTCGGCCGTGCCTTGTATTGAACCGAGAGGATTGCGTATTTCATGGGCCAGGACAGCGGCCAGTTCGCCAATCGTCGAAAGACGCTCGGCCTTGCGCAACTGACCTTCCATCTCGGTAATGCGTTCCGATTGAATACTCAGCTTTTCATAGGACCTTTCGAGGCCAAGGGCGGTTTGCTGAACTTGATAAGCCCGCATGCGCTCCCGCTGGGAAAGCAAACCCGTGACACCGCCGACCACGTTGTAGAGGAGAATTTCAAGATATTTCTCCAGTTCCATCTCAATGTGTTCTTCCCACTGAAAGAGAAGATGAGGAGCATACGCGACGCTCACGATAAGTGCACAGCCGACCCCTCCCCGAAGCCCGAACCAGAAGGCTGCCATGATGATCGGAATATAGTAGAGCCTCTGGTAGATGTCGTGAAGCATCGGCATGCTGAGCGGAGTGAGATAATGGAGCACACTGATACCTGTGACAAATATTGCCAGCAAAATTATACGCAGCAGCAATGTTCTTTTTATCGTTTCCATGGGAGGAATTCCCCGAATGTTAATTGAGATTTTCGCTGGAACCAGTATCGACCGGCTATCTATCGAGAAACAGGAATACAAGGAACATACCAGAGTCGCGTAGCTCGCCCCCCCCTGCAATAACCCGGTACATTTTACAATTTTACCAAATAACAGCGTAAATTCTGTAGAATATTCTTCACAGGTACAAGAATATTCTACAATAACTTTCATGACCTGGCACCCCTCCCCTCCATTTTGTAGTAAGTCGCATACCTGCCTATCGGTAACACAGATAGCAAACTAAACAAGTATCGATATTACTAATTTGACTTTACGTGCTTTATTGCAGATTATTCTCACGCTCCAGCATCAACTTTGAAAACAGTGCTCATCGCCACATATACATGTAAATCGTGCAGCACAATTCGCCGTGAATACTGCAACAATTGGGTGATCTCTACAAAACTCATTCCAGATAACTATCGTTACGCAATAACTATTCAGGAGAAAAACGTATGAAAAAATGCTTGATCAAGATCATCAGAATTTGCAGCATCACAACCCTTCCAGCACTTGCCGCTGTTCTGATAACAATGTCACCGGTACTGGCAGGAACCGATTTTGGCGTTATCAGTACCGAGCAATTGAAACAGTTTGTCGACCAGAAACAAGAAATGATTCTAATCGATGCCCGCACCCCGGCGGAGTACCAGGAAGCACACATTACCGGGGCCATCAATATTCCTGAAAAGCAATTTGAAGAAACAAAACAGCAACTTCCCGCAACAAAAGACGCACTCCTAATCTTCTATTGCAATGGAGTCAAGTGCGGTAAGAGCAAACGGGTGGCAAAACTGGCCCAACCGCTCGGGTACACGAATATTCTCGTTTACAGCGAGGGCATCCCTGTCTGGGAAGAGTACAATTTCCCGCTGGAAACCGGTCCCGGTTACGGCAAAAAAATCGAGACAGCAAAGCTAACCCCTGGCGAACTTAATGCCATGATCAAAGCCGATGACAAGGACTTCGTTCTCGTGGATGTCCGTGACGAGGCGGAATTCCGTAAGGGCCATATCCCCACCGCCATTTGCATCCCGTCGGAAATCTTTGCCACGAAATCAGATGCACTTCCCAAAGAGAAAAAGATTATTGTCTACTGCAATACCGGCAGTCGAAGCTATCTGGCTTACAAAAAGCTTATTGGCCTCGCCTATCCCAGGATTTACCAGACACTTTTTGCTGATTGGAAAGATGCGAGTTTGCCTGTTGCGAGGTAGCACCCTGTTTTCCTTTTAGACGTCAAAAGGCCATATCCAATTTATCGGATATGGCCTTTTGACGTCCTGTTTACTCGTGCGGACAGACTGGTCAAGTACACAGCTAGTAACTACTGGAATGGTACCAATCCAGTAGTTACGTTCCAAAGAGCGGAGAGCGACTGAAAAGCAGCTTAAAAACGCTCATCATTTTCAACTTCCGGCCGATTACCGGCCACTCCATCTCGTGCCTGTCGCACAATGATTCGATGGGGTTCATTCTGAATATTTCATCCCTGAGGGAGTCGTCCATTACCACGGAATCCTCCATTCTTCTGATGAGATCCTTGGCTCTTCGGATATGTCTGATGATCTCCTCAGCCTTTCCACGGTCGGTTAACCCATATGCGGCTTTCAGTTCAACAAGTTTCAGCGCGCCGTCATAGGTTGCGTTGACTATGTCGTCCCGTGTCATCCACTCAGTTTGATAATTCAGTCGCTGTTTCCAGTTAGACGTAAGAAGCGCCTGACGGTGTTCTTTCAGAGTCTTGTAGAAAAGCCGATAACCATACTTCTCCGGCTCTTCGAAAAACCGGCTATTGGGATCAACAAAAGGTGCCAGCGGGGCGATGAATGGAAGGATTTTTCCGGAACCACCATATTTACTCATCAATTGACCGCAGTATTCTACCGTATCCATTACCGACTGATAATCCTGGTACGGCAGTCCAACCATAAAAAACAAATCAATCCTTTTACAATTGCTGCGCACAAAGGCATCGATGGACTCTTCGAGTCTTGCATTGTCGTACGTTTTACCAAAAGCCTTTCGCACCTTTGCGTCATGGGACTCGGGTGAAATTTCTACATTAAAATTGGCCAGCGAATCAGACACTTTATCAACAAAGTCACCGGTGGGCGGATTGAAGAATTCGATTGCAATCTCATTCTTAATCCGTTGTTTTTTCATTGCTGAGAGAAAACTCTCTGCATGGTTTTTCCCGGCCTGGAGAAGGTCACCTATGACCATGACAGGTGCCCCGGTGAACCTGGCTATATTTTTTATATCTTTGGCCAGCAGTTCCGGAGCGCGAAACGCAGGACGTTCCCGTACGCACATCTTTTCAAAAGCCGAAGAAGAACCACCGCACGAGGCACAGTCGTGATGGCAACCCCTGCTGGAGAAAACTCCCATGACCGGATTCTTAAGCCAGTCCCGAAACGGCAAATATCCGGACAGATCGCGGTATTTCACTGCCATTTTGAAGAGATGGGCATAATCAAAGTTAACGTAATCCAGGTTTTGCGGCTGGCAGGTAAGTCCGTTTACCACTATCTCCCCGGCATCGTTGCGCCAGACCAGGTTTGGAATTGTGCTGAAGTCTCCTCCGGCTTTGATAGTTTCCAGGAGTTGCTTCATGGGTTCTTCCGTCGAATCCCCGCACATGACAAAATCAACAAAGGGATAATCTTGCATTATTTCCATATGGTAATGGGTCGAAGAAAGACCGCCGAAAATAATTGGCGTGTCCGGATGTTGTTTTTTTAGAACTTCGGCAATGCTGAGACTGCCGTCGGTATGAGGCAGCCAGTGCAGATCAATGCCGAATGCTGCAGGTTTGAGCTTGGAAACGAAAACTTCAGGGTCAAACCTGGTATTTTTGAGCATTTTATTTGCCAGATTAACGATTCTGACCGAAATGCCGTGCCTGGTGAGGTATTCCGAAATGGTCAAGAATCCTATTGGGTAATTTTCAAAAATGGAAGTGGAGGGAATTACCTCGCTAACAGGTCCGTAAAAAATAGGGAGTTCACGGAATTTATAGACACTCGGGGGATGTATAAGAATGAGATCGGGTTGCTTCATGCTGAATAAGACTCCTTTACCCAAGTAAAATATCTGTAATTCACAATACACCCTCTACATTTACTCGCGAAGTATTGAGAGAAAAAGTACAATAATTTGGCAATGCCGGTGTAGCTAGAAAGACTTCTAAAGTTGTGTCACTGGAAGGAATTAGGGTCTTTCTTAGAGGGAAACACTGTATATTTTTCTATCGGGATATTCAAGTATTATAGAAAGACTGGCCGATACTAGCCAGCCTTTCTATAAATATTTCGTCTCCGCCCTTGAGCGGGATCAGCCATCTCGTTATGCGATATTCGACACGCCCTTCCACTGGCTTCAAAGAAGAATATGTTGCCTGCAGAGAAATATTTTAAGAACAAACAGGGAGCACTGACAGGTGAAGAAAACTGTGGAAAATTGAGCGGAAAAAGCGGAAAAAATAAAAGGGTTAGCGTAAAACGCTAACCCTTGATTTGTTACTGGTGCCGGAGGTCGGAATCGAACCGACACGGAGTTGCCCCCGCGGGATTTTGAGTCCCGTGCGTCTACCAATTTCACCACTCCGGCAAATGTTTCGGGATTATAGCGAAA
>JAQUHM010000349.1 GCA_028683595.1 Geobacteraceae bacterium
AAACAACCCTAATATCGTTCGTTGTGCGGAATGCTTTGCTCACGTGCTCAAAAACGTGCCAATAGAGATCGGACAATATGAACTCATTGCCGGCAACATGGCGGCTCCGCCTCGTTGTGCGCCTATTTTTCCCGAATTCTCCTATGAATGGCTGGTTGAGGAGATGGACAATAAGCCGTTCGAAAATCGCCCAGGAGACCGCTTTTTAATCACCGAAGAAACCAAGCAGGATCTGCGGGACCTTCGAGGATTCTGGAAGGACGAAACAGTTCACGATCTGGCCAAATCCCTCATGCCCGAAACGGCGCTGAAAGGCACCGGCAGCTACGGCAAGGCCATTTACCTGCTCGGCAACTATTTCTTCGGCGGGGTCGGACATACCTCGGCCCGTTACGAGCTGATTTATGAAAAAGGCTGGAAAGGTCTGCAGATCTGGATCGAAAGTAAACTGGCTGAACTGGACGATTGTGATCCCGAGGCGCTCGCCAAGAAGCAGTTTTACCAGGCGCAACTGATCTGTCTGGACGGTATTATGACTTACAGCCGTCGTTATGCAGTTTTGGCTAGGAAGATGGCACCTGAGGTCGACGGCGAGCGCAGCAAAGAACTGCTTCAAATGGCGGACAACTTGGACTGGATTGCCGAGAACCCGCCTAGAACCTTCTGGGAGGCTCTGCAGTTGTGGTGGATGCTGACTGTGGCCATTACCATCGAGTCCAACGGTCATTCCATCCACTGGGGACGTTTCGATCAGCATCTCTATCCCTTCTTCCAGAAAGACATGGCAGAAGGCCAAGCCAGTAAGGACTTTATCCAGGAATTGATTGAGGGTGCCTGGATCAAGATCAGTGAACTGACCAAAATTCGTGATGAGGGCTCTACCAAGGCTTTTGGCGGCGTAGAATTGGGCGGTCCTTCACTGACTGTAGGTGGTCAGACTCCCGAGGGTGAGGACGCCACCAACGAATTGTCTTTCATGTGCGTCGATGCCCTGGTGCATGTGCGCCTGAACGCCCCCTGGATGACCAGCCGTTGGCATGCCAATTCGCCTCGCGAATGGTGGATCAAGGTTACCAAGGCGGCCAAAATGGGCCTGGGGATGCCATCGTTCTTCAACGATGAGATTATTATTCCTGCCATGGTCAATCGCGGCCGCACTGTCGAAGATTCTCGCGATTACGGAGCGCTGGGCTGCGTGGAGCCCAATTCCGAGGGCCGTGAATACGGCTGGCACGATGCAGGCTTTTTCAACATGAACAAGGTCCTGGAATTGGCTCTCAACAACGGCAAGTGCACCGGTTGCAATTCCAGTTGCACACGCTACGACGTGTGTGTCGGTGCCGGCAAGGCATTGGGGCTTGAGACCGGTTCACTCGCTGACTTCAAGAACTTTGACGAAGTCAAGGAAGCTTATGAAAAGCAAATGAAATACTGGGTAGACCGGTTGGTCATGGCGGAAAACGCCATGGACGTTGCCCACCAGACCCGCAAGCCGCTACCCTATCTGTCCTTGCTGGTCGAGGATTGCATCGACAAGGGCAAGGACGTTACGGCCGGCGGTGCCCGCTACAACTTCATCGGTCCCCAGGGGGTCGGTGTCTCCAACGTGGCGGATGGTCTGAGTGCGATCAAGAAGCTAGTGTTCGAAGATAACAAAATCTCCGGCGCCCAGTTACTTGATGCCTTGGAAAAAAACTGGGAAGGCTACGAACCCATCTATGCGCTGATCAACAGTTCCAAGGTGCCGCATTACGGTAACGACGATGAAGATGTCGACGAACTGGCCCGGTACGGCGCCAAGGTTTACTGCAAATTCCTGGAGCGTCGGCCCACAGCGCATGGCGGAGAATTTCAGGCTGGCCTCTATCCGGTTTCGGCCAATGTGCCTTTTGGAGCCATTACCCAGGCGACTCCCGACGGCCGTAAGGCCGGCGAACCGGTTGCCGATGGCGTGTCGCCGGTGCACACCAGTCGCGGTTCCCATGACGTATCCGGGCCGACGGCGGTGATCAAGTCTGTATCCACGCTTGACCATGGAATTGCTTCGAACGGTACACTACTGAACATGAAGTTCAGTCCGTCTACCCTCGTTGGCGAAACGGGCGATGAAAACTTCATCGGCATGATGAAGGTCTATTTCCAGCGCAAGGGGATGCACAACCAGATCAACGTCATCAGCCGCTCTGTTCTCGAGGCTGCCATGGAACATCCTGAAAAATACAAGGGGCTTATCGTTCGCGTGGCCGGCTACAGCGCGTTTTTTACCGAACTGGATCCCAGCGTGCAGCGAGACATTCTCGAAAGAACCGAGCTTGAATTCTGATTTTGAGATAATCCGCCGGGCCGATTGTTCGGCCCGGCGCCTCTTGCATAACTGTCAGAATGTATGGGCTTGTTCGTACTTTGAAAACCGACAGGGGAATACTCATGAAAATGAATCTAAAAACAGCGCTGCGCATGATTACCGCTGGCCAGGAAAAAGCTGAAGAACTTGGCGTGCCGGTGTCCATTG
This sequence comes from Geobacteraceae bacterium, assembly GCA_028683595.1. Taxonomy (GTDB): domain Bacteria; phylum Desulfobacterota; class Desulfuromonadia; order Geobacterales; family Geobacteraceae; genus RPRC01. The sequence goes on from JAQUHM010000349.1 coordinate 2,513, forward strand.
CCGTGGTGGATGACGGCGGCAATCTCGTGGCCCAGCATCGTATGGATAACTCCATGCTGATCAGCCAGTTTCTGTCGCTGAGCAAGGCCTACACTTCGGTCGTCACCACTATGCCGACCGAAGAACTGGGGAAATACACCCAGCCCGGCGGTCCTTTTTATGGTGTGCATACCTGCAGGGCCGCTAGTGGCATCTGCATCTTCGCTGGCGGGTATCCGGTTCATGACGATGGCGGGATTGTCGGTGGAATCGGTGTGAGCGGCGGATCGTCAGAGCAAGATATCGCCATCGCTGCAGCCGGGCGCGACGGTTACAAAAATCCGGCAGACAAGTAATCAGTTCCCGGACGGTGACCAGAGAAACGACATGGATACAGGGGGAGTTTGCGATGGAAGGCAAGGTAGTTCCCATCAGGGCTGACAATCACGAACCGGACATGGCCTGTCAGGGCATAGTCTACAGTGTACAACGGTATACCGTTCATGACGGGCCCGGCACCAGAACCTCGGTGTTTTTAAAGGGCTGTACGATGTCCTGTTTGTGGTGCTGTAATCCCGAAAGCTGGGCAAATCATCCTGAAATAGGTGTCTATGCTCATCGCTGTATCGGTGTGGATAAGTGTGGTTATTGTCTCAATGTCTGCCCGCTCACACAGCAGGGCATTTTTCGCATCAACGAGAACGGGATGGTCGAAGGCGTCAACCGCGATCTCTGCACCGGTTGCCTGGCCTGTGCCGACGAGTGCCCGGCCAACGCGTTGACTGCTTGGGGCAAAGAGATGACCGTGGCGGAGGTCATGCATGAAGTACTCAAGGACCAGGAGTTTTTCGACGAAACCGGTGGCGGGATAACCGTCAGCGGTGGAGAACTGTTCGTTCAGGCTCGATTTGCCCTGGAGTTGTTAAAAGCGTGTAAAAAAGTTGGGCTGCATACTGCCATCGAAACAGCCTTGGGTGTGTCTTGGCATTTGGTGGAGCAGGCATTGCCCTATGTTGATTTTGTGATGACCGATATTAAGCACATGGATCCTGTCAAACATCGCGAGTATACCGGGTGTGATCTAGCGCTTGTTTTAGAAAACCTGAAAAAACTCGGTAGGAGGGCTATGCAGAGTGTCATTCGCATTCCCTTGGTGCCCGGTTACAACGACAGTGATGAAAATATCCACCAGACGGGACGATTCATCGCAGAGGAATATGGATCAATGCCGCAACAGGTTCAGGTTCTGCAGTTTCACGAACTCGGCAAAGGCAAGTTTTCAACGCTCGGCAAGTCGTACCCCCTCGAAAACATGAAGAAACCAACCCGGGATGACTACGTGGACAGTTTGAAAAGTGCGGTAACCATTCTTCGAAGTTACGGGTTGCCGGTCTATGTCGACGCCAAGGTGAAAATGACCAGGTAAAATTATTGATATCCCTGAGTTAATCCGGTCCGTAATGGTTCTTCAACACCGTCATCACTCAGCCTCAGTCCTCCCACGATAAGAACTTCAGGGGGCAGGCTTGTAACATTGCAAGTAAGTGGTATCATCTCGGCATGGTA
>JAQUHM010000350.1 GCA_028683595.1 Geobacteraceae bacterium
TCGGAGGAATCTCTTCCGGTCAAGGATGAGGCGCTTCTGCAAAGGCAGTTCCCGAACATGAGAACGCCGCTGCTGGTTGTGGATACTGAGGAACTCTCTCATAATATCCAGAATTTGTCAGGCAAACAGATCGGCGTAATCTTTTCCGGCGGACCTGCATCAGGTGGAAACAATGTCCTCTCCGGCATACTGAAAGCGCTGGGAGGGAACAATACACTTATAGGCTTCGAAAAAGGTCCCGATGGCCTCATCAAAGGTGAGGGATTGCTGATAACCAGCAAAAAGATGAAGTATCTCCTTAATACCGGCGGTTTTGACTACCTGGGCACCGGACGGACCAAGATAGATTCTCCCGAAAAGTTTGCTGCGGTTCTTACTACCGTTCAGAAATACCGTCTTGACGGCATAATCATTGTTGGTGGCGACGATTCGAATACAAACGCTATCGAACTGGCCGAATTTCTTAGCGAACAATACAACGCCGACATTCTGGCCAAGCCGTGCACCGTAGTCGGCGTACCTAAAACGATTGATGGAGACCTGCAGATAAACGTGGCGGGAAAAACACTGCTACCCATATCGTTCGGATTCTATACAGCTGCAAGGGTATACAGCAAGACCATCGGCAATCTCCTTACGGATGCGGCATCACAGGGCAAAACCTGGTTTTTCTACAAGGTAATGGGTCGCTCCGCCAGTCATATCGCCCTGGAAATCGCCCTTCAGACACGCCCTCATATCACCATCATCTCCGAGGAAATTGCCGAAAAGAAGCAATCGCTGAAAGACGTTGTCTCCTACATGACCGGAGTGGTGGTCAATCGCGCCAAACAGGCGAAAACGTATGGGGTCGGGGTAATTCCGGAAGGTATCATTGAGTTCATTCCCGAGATGAAATTGCTGATACATGAGCTTAACAAGCTGTCGGCAAGACTCATGACGATAAAAAGAGAGCTGACAGATGCAGGCATCCTCGCCGAAAATGGATTTCTGGACGAACAGAAAGTGAAGGAACTTGATAGGCAGTACGGTGTGGACTCCATCCTGAAGCATTTGCAGATACTCGGGCTTGAATACAGGATCAGCGAAACAGACTATGTCGCCAGGGAGATGGAACTCTCCACCAGGGTAAAAAAGGACTTCATCATCAGCGCCCAGGAATTGTCCGATGCGTCAAAAGAACTGTTTTTGTCGCTCCCCGACGACATTGTGGAAGCGATGCTTCTGGATCGTGACGACCACGGCAACCTCAAGGTTTCCCAAATACCGTCCGAGAACCTTCTGGTCAGAATGATGAGGGAACGGATTCGGGATATGCAGCATAACCCTGACCACTATGAGAAGTCGGGAGAACTGCACTTTGCCAATGAAAGTGAAAGGAAGAACTTCCTGAAATTCGTGTTTGCCGTGCAGACCGGTTTTCTGGGATATGAGGGGCGCTGCGGAGCACCAACGCGCTTTGACGCCGATTATTCCATGAACCTGGGACTCACTGCCGGCTCCCTGGCGCTAGGCGGCCATACCGGCTACATGGCGTCCTTGATCAATCTAAGCCGTGGATCACAGCCGATCGGGATACCGCTTGCTGCGCTCATTCATGGAGAGGAGCGAAAAGGAGTTATCAAGCCGGTCATCGAAAAAGCTCTGGTCACCCTTGATTCACCGGCGTTTCAGGTATATGCCAGGAATCGTGACACCTGGGCGGAAGGCAATTCATCGAGAAGCCCGGGGGCCATACAGTACAAAGGGGAGTTGGCAGCGATGATGCCGCTGGTAGTAGCACTGAACATGGGGATATTTACCATGGAGGATCATGAAGACGGGAAATACCCTGTTTACAATATCGGAGAGCAGCGCGATATTTTCGCGTGATTGTTCTGCGATTAGATGTACCTGTTAATTGAAAAGGGAGATCGCTGTTGATCTCCCTTTTCAATGTACTACGCATTGCCGAGACATCTGTCCCTCTCAAACCCAATTCCCTGACCGCCAGAGACAACTCCGGAGCATCCGCGGCAATCTCGGCTGTCTTCAGGACCTGCGCGAATCGTGTTCAGGTAAATGTACCTTACCAGTTCCAACAGGTAGGAATCACTGTCACAGATGATCGATTTATAGCGATTTTGAAACAGGTGCCCTGATCGTCCAGGAATACTGGTCGCTTCTCTATGCCATGGACGATGACATGATGCAGCAGGCCGAGTATGTCTCTGCGGGCGTGCCTGGGCATGGGGGCAATTTATCACTAGTAGCAAGCATCCCCTGGCAAAGCAGGGAGATTACCTAGAGGAATTTATCAGATAGTACCAGCCTGACCTCAGCTTCTGACCCCAGCCTCCCAGGAAAAGAGTGGCTAGGTTCTGCAACTGCTGGCTGATGGGTTGACGAAAGAGGCTGTTGCAGAAAAGGTGGGAATTGGGGTGGCTTCGGTGTATAGGATTGCCAAGGCGATCAGGTCGATGTGGCCTTTCTGTCTCCGGTTCTCCTTTTCGATAGCGGCGAACAGTTCCGGATCGATCCGGTCGATAGTAAAACGGGTCCGTTCAAACATAGGGATTCCTCAACAGGTACAGCCCGACACGGGGCCGGGACTGACAGCGCAGGTTGTCCAAGTGTGCGGCGCGGGCAATGCCACACCGCACACACTCGGGATCATCAGGTCATGGCGGCGCGCAACGTCTTCGCTGCGGCAACCATGTTGGTCAGCGCCGGGATCACCTCGTTCCACTGGCGAGTCTTCAGGCCACAGTCGGGGTTGACCCACAGGCGTTCGGCGGGGATACGCCCGGCGGCTTTCTTCATCAGTTTGACGATGTGCTCCTCGCTCGGGATGTTGGGCGAATGGATGTCATATACGCCCGGACCGATTTCGTTCGGATACTTGAAGTCGTCGAAGGCGTCAAGCAGCTCCATGTCGGAACGCGAAGTCTCGATGGTGATAACGTCGGCATCCATGTCGGCAATCGACGCGATGATATCGTTGAACTCCGAGTAGCACATGTGGGTGTGGATTTGTGTCTCGTCAGTCACACCGTTGGCGGTAATGCGGAAGGATTCCACCGCCCAGTCCAGATACTCCTTCCACCGCGACTTGCGCAGCGGCAGGCCTTCACGCAGCGCGGCCTCGTCGATCTGGATCACGCGCACGCCAGCCTTTTCCAGGTCCAGCACTTCCTCACGGATGACCAGTGCGAGCTGCATGCACGACACCGAGCGCGGCTGGTCGTCACGCACAAAAGACCAGTTCAAAATAGTCACAGGGCCGGTCAGCATACCTTTCATGGGCTTGTCGGTCAGGGATTGGGCGTAGGTGATCCATTCCACCGTCATGGCCTTCGGGCGGCTGATGTCGCCAAACAGAATGGGCGGCTTCACACAGCGCGAGCCGTAGGACTGCACCCAGCCGAATTGGCTAAATGCATACCCTTCGAGCTGCTCGCCGAAATATTCGACCATGTCGTTGCGCTCCGCTTCGCCATGCACAAACACATCCAGGCCAAGCGCTTCCTGCTCTCGCACGCAGCGTGCGATCTCGGCGTGCATGGCTTCCTTGTAAGCAGCCTCATCGGTTTTTCCGGCCTTGAACTGGCTGCGCATCTGGCGGATTTCCGCCGTTTGCGGGAAGGAACCGATAGTGGTGGTCGGGAACTTCGGCAGTTTCAGCAGCGGGGCCTGTTTGGCGGAGCGCTGCGCGTAGGGACTTTTGCGCTGGCCTTGTTTTACGTCGATCTTGGCGATGGCGGCCTTGACCGCCGGGTTGTTGACTCGCGGAGAAAGGCGGCGCGCTTCGATGGCGGCGCGGTTGGCTTCCAGTTCCATCCTGGCCGCTTCGCGTCCCTGGTTCAGGGCGGTGGCGAGAATGAGCAGCTCATCCAGCTTCTGCTTGGCGAAAGCCAGCCAGGATTTAATCTCGTTATCGAGCGCATGTTCGCTCTCCAAGTCAACGGGCACGTGCAGCAGAGAGCATGAAGGGGCGATCCACAAACGCTCGCCCAGCTTCCGGGCCACCGGCTCCAGCCAGTCGAGTAC
>JAQUHM010000042.1 GCA_028683595.1 Geobacteraceae bacterium
GGAAGCGATGGTTTTCGATGCTGTTGCCCGGCATCGGTCGGGTGTGATGTCCCTGGAGAGCTTCAAGGAGGTAATTATCCGGGAGAGCGCCGCTGCCGGCGGGCCGGAGCAGGAACAGGGCAGAAAGGATTTTCTTGGCGTGCAGTTCTGCGGCACTCTCCCCACTCTGAAGGAGGCCGAAACTCTCCTGATGGAGGAAGCCTTGCGGCGTGCCGACGGCAATCAGGGCATTGCCGCCTCGCTGCTCGGTATCTCCCGCTCGGCCCTCAACAAGCGCCTGCGGAAAATGGATTGAGAGGTAATTATCATTAAAATACCTGTGCCGTTCTTCACAGCAGGGAAAATTAGCACATCACCCGGGAAAGCAGCAACGGCACTGTTTTCCTCCCCTTCACGGATTTTTTACCGTTCCTCGCTGCACACCCCCAATGTATCCCTGATGTCTCCAACATATTGATAAAACACAGGAAAAAAAGTACCGTAACCCGGCATGTTTCATGCTCTTCTTCTGGTAGCAGCACGACTGCCAATAAAATCTTTTTCAGGAGGAAAACATGACAATGCCATTAGGTCCAGTCCGGTATTTGGTGCCCGCAATTTCGCTGATAGGGTGTGGAACATCCAAGGCTGTCGGTGACTATCTGAAAAGCCTCGGGGGCAAAAAAGCCTTGATCGTTACCGATAAAGGCCTGGCCAAGATTGGTGTGGCCGACACGATTAAGAAATATATCGAGGAGGCTGGTTTGCAGGTAGTAATTTTTGACGGCGCGGAGCCCAACCCAACCGATCTGAATGTGGTCGATGGCCTTAAGGCATACCAGTCGAACGGCTGCGATTGTATCGTATCGCTCGGCGGCGGCAGTTCCCATGACTGCGGCAAAGGTGTCGGCATTGTCGCCACCAATGGCGGCAAAATTAAAGATTTCCAGGGAATAGACACGGTGAAGAAAGCGATGCCGCCTTTTATCGCTATCAACACCACTGCCGGTACCGGCAGCGAAGTGACCCCTGCGGCGGTAATCACCAATAGTGAAAATCATGTGAAAATGGTTGTCTGGAGCATCAATGTGTCGGTCAACGTGGCCATTGACGACCCGGAACTGATGATCGGAATGCCCCCGGCACTTACCGCTGCAACCGGCATGGATGCACTCACCCATGCGGTGGAAGCCTATGTTTCCCTGGGCCATAACCCGAGAGCCGACGCCCTTGCCCTGAAGGCCATCGAGTTCATTGCCAAGTACCTGCGCAAGGCTGTTGCCAATGGTCAGAATATCGAGGCGCGCACCGGCATGGCCTATGCGCAAACCCTTGCCGGCGAGGCATTCTCCAGTGCCGGCCTTGGGATCGCCCACTCCCTTGCTCACCAGCCTGGCAGCTTTATCGGTTTGCCGCACGGTGTCTGCAATGCCATCTTCCTGCCGTTGGTCTGCGAGTTTAACATGAACGCCTGCCTGGAACGATATGCGGATGTCGCCGCGGCCATGGGTGAGGATATCAACGGTCTTACCCCGCGTGACGCGGCGCTTTTGGGTATCGAAGCGATCCGGACCCTGTCCGAAGATATCGGCATACCGTCGGGTCTCGCCGAGTTGGGCATGAAGGTAGAGGATATTCCGAATATGGCCGAATGGGCCTTGAAAGAGGTCTGCACGCCTACCAACCCTCGTGTTACCACTCTGAAAGATATGGTCGATCTGTACAAGAAGGCCATGTAGGGACGGGAAGAAGAAGGTAGTTCGAGCATTTCCCCCTCCCCCGCTTGCGGGCAGAAGCGCCTTTCAGTGTGCAGGCCTGTCAAGGGGGAGGGGGAATCCATGGTTGATTCCTCGTGGGTATGACAGGTGCTTTACAGATACACAACTTCAAGGAGGTACCACCTTATGGCACTGGCGGAGCAGGTTTTCGAATTTTATATTCCATCCATCTCGCGCATGGGCATCGGCGCGGTCAAGGAGGTCGGGGCAAAAGCCAAGTTCCTCGGTGGCAGCAAGGCGATGCTGGTAACCGACAAGGGGCTCTCCAAGTCGGGCATGGCCGATCAGATCAAGGCACTGCTGGAGGAGGCCGGGATTGCTGCGGTTATCTTTGACGGGGCAGAGCCGAACCCCACCGATCTGAACGTGCGGGCCGGCTTGAAGATGTACCAGGAAAACAAGTGCGACATAATCGTTACCCTGGGCGGCGGCAGCTCCCATGATACCGGCAAGGGGATCGGTATTGTTGCTTCCAACGGCGGCGACATCCGAGAATATGCAGGGATCGACACGGTGGCCAAGGCACTGCCGCCCTTGATCGCGATCAATACCACTGCCGGCACGGCCAGCGAGATGACCCGCTTTGCCGTCATTACCAATACCGACACCCATGTGAAGATGATCTTTGCCACGCCGCGCATCACCCCGGCTATCGCCATCAACGACCCGGTCCTGATGGTGGGAATGCCGCCGGCGCTCACTGCGTCAACCGGCATGGATGCTCTCACCCATGCCGTGGAAGCGTATGTGGCCGCCCTCATGAATCCGGTCACCGATGCCTGCGCCCTGGCAGCCATCAAGCTGGTGGCGGAGTGGCTGCCGCCGGCTGTTGCCAATGGCGACAATCTCGAAGCGCGCGACAAGATGGCCTATGCCGAGTACTTGGCGGGGATGGCTTTCAACAATGCCGGTATCGGCATCGTTCATGCCATGGCCCATCAGCCGGGTGCTCTTCTTAACAAGCCCCATGGGGTTTGCAACGCCATCCTGCTTCCCCACGGTTGCAGCTTCAATCTCATTGCCATGCCAAAGCGTTTCGCGGATATCGCGGCCGCCATGGGGGTGAATACTGCCGGACTAACGGACATGGAAGCTGCCGAGAAGGGCGTTGAAGCAATCTGCAAGCTGTCGCGGATGGTTGGTATTCCAGCAGGTCTTTCGGACATCGGTGTCAAGGAGAGCGATATTCCGGCCCTGTCCGATAACGCCATCAAGGATATCTGCTGCTTCTTTAATCCACGCAAGATAACCATTGAAGATATTCAGCGTATTTATAAGGAAGCGCTTTAAAGATGAATGAAGTGGGGAAGGGGAGAGTTTTCCCCTTCTTTCACCGCAGTCTCTGGAAAGGGGACTGACCTTCTACTGGGAATGGTGTTGCAACACTATGAAATGACGGAGGAATATCTATGAAAAAACTGTTTTTTATTGCAGTGATGGGCCTGCTGCTCGCCAGACCGGACGTATCGCTGGCGGCAGCGTATGCGCGGGACTATATTCCACTCCCCCCCGGGACATCCCTCTTCTGTGCCTACTTCAATCATGTCACCGCCAATAAACTCTATAGTGACGGCACGAAAGTCGGCGACGATTTCAACCAGACAGTGAACGTGGGGATGCTCAGGTATGTCTATTACGTGAATGCCGGCAAGGCGCTGCTTGGCGACGGCGGCCTCACCATTGATCCGCAGTTCATCGTACCCTTTATGGATGTGAGTCTGAGCGGCACCTACGAGAGTCTTAACAACAACCAGGAATTTTCCACCACCGGCTTTGGTGATCCCATCGTGCTTGCTACATTCTGGTTCGTCAATGACCCGAAGAATAAGTTCTGGGTGGGGTTTACCCCATGGCTGACGCTGCCGGTGGGACAGTACGACAAGAACCGGCTGGTGAGCCCCGGAGGCAACCGCTGGGTTATCAAGCCGGAGATCGGCATTGTGAAAGGGATTGGCGAGAAGGCGTATCTGGATCTGATCCTGGGCGGCGAATTCTACACGGAAAATGACAAATACATGGGCGACAACAAGCTTGAGCAGGACCCCGCCCTGCAGGCTGAGGCGCATTTAAGTTACGACATTACCAAGCAGTGGGCAATAGCGCTGGACTATTACTACACCAACGGCGGCGAGACCAAGGTCAATGGTGTCGAGCAGAACAATCCTCAAAGCAATCACGGATTGGGACTCACCCTGTTCTTCATGGTCGGAAGCAACAGTCAGCTGCTGGTCTCCTACAGGGATGATTTCTCGGTGAAAAGCGGGGCCGGCACAAATACTTTCGGCGCCCGTTGGGCGTACTTCTTCTGATTGGTCGAAGCAAAATCTTACATTGAAGCTGCTTGCCGAAAATCCTCCTTTTCGGGTGTTGGGCGCATTTTGCGCCCATTTTTTTGCCGGCGGGGTTTCTTTCCTGCTTTCCACGGCGTTCTTATTCAGCGTTCAACTAAAAACTCAAAACTGCTTTCTAACCACTGCGTAGCTGCCCCGGAACCTAACAGCGACCTTGTTTTCTACCATGATCTGTACTTCGAGGGCAAGGCGTGCCCGGCCTTTGCTGCGAAGGTTTTCGATAAAGCCAGCGTATTCGGCGGCCTCGGGTAGACTGCAGTGAGCCTGGCAGTCTGCCGTTATCGGCCGGGAGTAGTTGATACTGCTCTCATGGATCATGATGTCGCCCGTGATGCCCTCCTCCTTGAGTTTGAGGCAAACCAGCCCCCAGCCGGCCAGGACCATCAGGGAGAAGAGGCTCCCGCCAAATGCGGTCCCCTTGTCGTTCACGTTCGGTTCCAGAGGGGCTCCGAGCTGCAGAGTTGTGCCGTCGTATTGTCGGACCCGGATCCCGATCGCCTTGGTGATGGGGATCTTGGTGTGAAAGGTTTCTTCCAGAAAGCTGCGCAGGGCTTGGAAATTCACAATAAAGTCGTCCAGTCTTTTTTATATAATTTCATGGTGTTTGCTATGATAAACTTATAACACAAGGAAATAAAGTTGTCCTTGTTAACACTCCATCGAGCCGTCTCACAATCCGGCGCCACCTCTGAAGTTCTGGGCATGAAGTTTATCGGAGGCTCAGAAAGGCCTTCAATACTGAAAGTGGGCAGATGGCGCAAAAAAGTCTGCTTACAGATAAAATTATGCAAGTCGATAAAAGTGCCTCAAATATCCATTGACATTCTTTTTTTTCAGATCTTAAAGAAGCAATGAGGAACTGATTACCTGTACCGAAAGTCCATTCCAGGAGGTGCACAGTGAAAAGTATGACATCCGATGGCAAATCAAAACTTGGCCGTTTGTTCGTTCTGGATTTAAGCGGTGGCCGTGTCCTCTCACTGAATCCCGACGGTTCTGACCGAAAGATCATCGTAACCGAATGCCGACACCCCGACGGTGTAGCAGTCGATGTTGAGGCCGGTCACATTTACTGGACCAACATGGGTGTTCCCGACCTCAACGACGGTTCCATCGAGCGTGCGGACCTCGACGGGCGGAATCGCACAATGGTTGTCACCGAGGGCGGCACGTTCACGCCGAAGCAACTCCATCTCGACAAGAAGAATTGCAAGCTGTATTGGTCGGATCGCGAAGGGATGCGGGTCATGCGCTCGAATCTCGATGGTTCAAAAATCGAAACCCTGGTAGAGACCGGGCAGGGTGATGCGGACCGCCAAGATGTGTTGAAATACTGTGTCGGGATTACGGTTGATGCCGAGCGCGGACAGTTTTACTGGACCCAGAAAGGTCCGGGCAACGCGGGACAAGGCCGCATTTTCCGCGCGAATATAGAAATTCCAAAGGGACAGAGTGCAGCCCGGCGCTCAGACATTGAAATGCTATTCGACGGCCTGCCGGAGCCGATTGACCTGCAACTGGATCTCAACAATCGTATGATGTATTGGACTGACCGTGGTGATCCTCCGCGGGGCAACACGGTGAATCGCGCACCTATGGATGGGGAACCGGAGAAACGCCGGCCCCCCGAGATTTTGACTACACACCTGATGGAGGGAATCGGCCTCGCTCTTGATCTCAAAGGTGAAAGGATGTTTTTTACTGACTTGGGTGGTTCGATCTATTCCGCCAAGCTCACCGGGTTGGATAAGAAGGAGTTGCTCTATATGCAGGGGAACCTCGCCGGCATCGCTTACGCCGAACTGGCCCCTCAGAGGTAGTTCCCGGCGGTTATCTCCCGAAAAGGAACATTCCCAATGCCGGGATAGAATGGCGTTGGTTCTGGGTATTCCTCCCTGCACCGTGTTATGAACAACTTTATTTTTTTGGACGACTTTATTGTGAGTTTCCAAAGCTGTCGCGGTAAAATAAAGTTGTGTATTGGCATATATATAATATCATCAACTTACAATGTTCGGATTGAATTAGAAGTCAAATAAAGTTGTGAACTGAAAATCGGAGAAGCATTTCCCTTTGGGAAAATTAAGTTGTGAAATGGAGATGTGAACCGGCGTGGAATATTGACCCAGCATCTGCGTCCAAGTTTGGCCCTCCCTGTGATTATTCAATCGTAAAAGTAGTTAGTTAAAGACTTGGGTGGGTCATTCTTCGACGCCGATTGAGGGTCAAATTTGGAACCCGATCCACACCCACTGCTTACTGCCTCCTCCATCGTCATGACTTCGGTCTTGAAGAAGCTCCGGCTGGCGCATGTATTCTTTATGCAACAGCCTGTGGACTTTCAGATCATAGCCTGGAAACCACATGGGATATCTTGGTCCGCACCGGCGGTAGCGGCCGAGCAGGTGATGTTGAAGATACTGGGGATATTGATGCAGAATCCGAAGTTGACTCCGATACCGAATCGGATTCAGGAAGTAAGGTCAAAATGAAATTATGGACGAATCGGAAAAATAAGAGCATGGGTTATGAGGCTCCGGGAGGTCAACCTGTACCACTTATCGACCGAGTCCACCGCCTCATGCACCTCTGGCGGGCTGGGGATGTCCATAAGGTGGACGAATATTTGGTTGATAATGGCCTCTGCTGGCATGAGTTGTTCAAACGACTTGTCCAGTCACTTATCGAGCTTGCATCTGCCGGAAGCGATGAACGAACTTTATTGGAATCCTTGAGCAACCACATCCAAGCAAAGGGTGCAACGATTAATGGTGGCCAGAGTATTATGAATTTAGAACCTTAGACATCGAAGAGAATATTATGGGCCACCTTTACAACCACACATGTCCTAACCGTCGAGCATACCAGAGAAGCCTGTGGCGGAGCAGACAGGCTTCTGATGGGATAGAGTGGGAGTTTGGCTCAACAACGTTATTTCTTGCGCTCTCCTATAAAGGGCCCGAATATGCCTCTCCCCACCTCATGAGAATGGCTGCTACCATTTTTTTCATGATGTGTTATATCAACAAGCTTGCCATGGTTATCGTAGGTTTTGTCCTCACTGGATCCGTCGGTATAGGTCGTGGTTACCCGTTCACCGCCACCACCAACAGTCGACGTGCATTTGTCCTTAAAGTCTTTCCCAAAAAGTCCCATTGTCGTCTCCTTTCCTCCGCCAGTTCATACTTCTCTATCCCATATAACAAAATTTACTTTAGCGGCTGTAAACGTTGGTTGACGAAAATTGCCTTTCGACAAAAAAATATAGGTGTTACTTATGCCATCTAACGACCTTGCAGATTATATTCGGCAACGTGCCAATGTTCTCGGTATTACATTGACTGAGGTTGCAAAAAGGGCACATTTGTCCAGGCAGGCAGTTTATAAAGTTTTGGATCAACAGGTAACCGAAGTGAAGCTGGTAACTTTTATCAAGCTCGCGAACGCCCTCAGGGTGCATCCTCTGGACCTTATTTGGAAGATATTTAACAGGCGTGAGTTCCCAGCCCCTGTTGCAGAAGGAAACAAACATGCTCAAGACCATACTGGTTTTGTACGAGATGTTACATTTCCTGATAATTCCACAGTTCTTGTGAATCAGGAATTTGAAAAAACTTGGGAAATTCAAAACCTTGGCCGTGTTGAATGGGTTAATCGTACGTTAAAATGTATGGACGACGAGCTTTATATCGTGAAACGTGGAAGTGATGAGCTAATAAGACTTTCGGAGCAAAATTTAGTCCCGGTGGTATCCGAAGTTCCAATCCCCCAAACGCCGCCAAAAGGAATTGCATCAATTTCAGTGAGATTTAAAGCTCCCCCGTTTCCATGTACTACAATCTCGTACTGGAAAATGTTTGATGAGCACGGGGATCCATGCTTTCCATCTATGATCGGCCTGTGGTGTAAGATTAATGTTATATCCTTTTAATTTCGCGTATTTGAAAGCACATAATTCTCCCCTGCAAGGAGCCTTTTGATGGCCAAGCTGAACTGGAAGTGTTGGCATGAGGTAGTAAAGCTACGGGATGATCTGCGTTTCGGAGAACGCCCCTGCACATGTTCGCCGCTGACCTCTACGAAGTTCTCATGCAGAGTGGGAAACGACCAATCTATTAAGATCCGGAAAAGTTTTTCGCTCTGACCTTTCCTACCTACAATTTGCGCCAATTAGTACGGGATGTGGTGCTCCGCGTAGCAGGCAAAAACGACAAGGCGGTCCGCCAGCTCGAACTCACCTATGGCGGCGGAAAAACCCACACCCTCATTACCTTGCGTCACTTGGTCAACGACCCGGTAAAACTGCCGAAACTTCCAGCAGTCAACGAATTCATCGAGGCAATCGGACAAACACCACCCAAAGCCCGTGTTTCTGCGCTTTGCTTCGACATGTGAACCAGCGCGGAATATTGACCCAGCATCGGCGTCCAAGCGTGATTTTCCTTGTGATTGTTCAATTGTAATAGTTAGTAGTTGAATACTAGGGTGGACATTGTTCGACGCCGATTGAGGGTCATGATTGGAATCCGATCCACATGTATGAAGTGGCATACTCTCATTTCATCCCGGAATTACACCCTATTCATCTGCAGTTACAATATATTTTTTGATCTTCTGCAATTTATTGACTTTTAATGTGTTTTTTAATACCTTTTCAGCGGGCGTAAACATGAAATCTTCTCTTATACTCATTCACCGTATCCCGAGCAAATCAATCGGCACCCCCAGCTTCGACTTCAGACTGAGCAATAAAGGGTACTTCCAATTGTCGGCCTTCGGTCATTGCAAGACTGAGATTGAGGCGGTGGAGAGGATAAAGATGAATTTGCGAAACTAAAATGGCTCCCCACAGGGCGTTCTTTTAACATCAGTGAATTACTCTCTTTTTTCTGCTAGGTTACTTTATCAACCAGAACCATTATAAAAAATTGTGATCACGGTCATTATGAGCACATTGAAGAATAAAATTATTCACCTTCTACGCAATTCCCCACCTTTGAAAGCAAAAACAATTGCCAAGCAACTTGGGGTGACAAAATCTGAAATAAACTCTTTACTCTATAATCTTAATGATCTATTTGCTGTAGATGACGATTTCTGCTGGACATTAGTTGCCCAGGACGCAATACAAATTCAACTCGGTAATAGCGGTTGGGTTGACTGTACATCGTTTGAGCAGTCGCTGAAGGAAGTGGGGTGCCTTTTTGATAATTCATATCAAACCATTGAATTTGTAATTCCAGTAAACTGCAAAATCCTCTTGGAGGCAGAAGTTCGACTTTTGGCTTTGTGCAATCAATTGGCTCAATTAAAAAAAAGAGTGAAGCTCGATTTTGGCTACTACACTTCAACTCTTACCTATTTCAATCGAGCGGGTTTTTTTGACCACCTTGACAAGCGGGTGTCTGTGCTGCCCAATCGTCCAGAAATATCAACGGCAGAGACCTATAGGGGTAATAGTGATGCTTTGGTTGAGTTTGGGATCATTTCACCTAAGAATCCCGACGAAAATATTCCAACGCAATTGAAAAATAGTTTTGTGTCTTATGCAGGTGAAAATTATTCTACAGCTGCATTTACTGTGATTTCTGAGTTATTTGGTAATGTGCGTGACCATTCTAAGACAATGATTCCAGGACTTGCAGCACTTCAAATTTACAGGGGTAAACGACCACATATACAGACTGTAGTTTCTGACAGTGGAAAAGGTATTGTTGCCACCCTCCTCCCTGCAATTAAAAAGAAGTATCCAGATTTATGTTTGAAATATGATTTTGATGATCCATTGTTCAATGTAATTCTAATCAAAGACGTCTTTGAAATTGGAGGAGTCTCGCAAACAGGTAAAAAAGACCGTGGTTTAGGATTAAAAAGAAGTCAAGAATTTGCCGTCAAATATAATGCTAGCATCTCAGTAAGGCAGGAAACTTTTGAAGTTAAGTTATCGTACTTCAAAGGGGAATTATGCTCTTTTGACTACACATTAGACATGCCAAAGATTTTCGGAACTCACGTCTGTTTCGATTTTTTTCTTGACGCACCTGCATAATCTCGATAAATTAACAAAATGAAACAGAAACCAATGGTTATCAATCTCAGAGATTTCACAACGAGCGATCATCCCTTTGGCAATGTTCAGGGTAGACAAACTTATAATAAACTAGCAGAGTTTATTGATGCGAACCCTTCACAAACTATCTTTGGAATCTCCCTAAGCGATATAGTCGCCACAGATGCTTCTTTCCCTCGCGAAAGTGTAATAGCAATAGCTAAGCAGTACCGTGGAGAAAAAGGATTTTTTCTCGAAGGTTTTAAATCAAGAGACCTAATTGACAACTGGAATTATGCTGCAAGAGCCAAAGATCAGCCCCTTGTTATTTGGAGTGAGGAGGGATATGAGCTTATCGGCCCAGAGGTGAGCCCATCAGTCAAAGCACTGCTTGATTATATATTTACAAACCTTTCGGTAACTACTTCTAGAGTCGCCAATGACCTCCATATCTCTGTTCAAAATGCCAGTACACAGTTAAAAAAAATGGTAAACCTCGGCTTCCTAATGCGCTCCGAAGAAATCGCTGAATCCGGCGGGCTTGAATACATTTATAAAGCGATAAAATAATTCTGTTTAAACTGCTTGACTTAACCAGAAGCGATGTGGTAGGCTAATTTCACGTGCGGATATTTTTTTGTCAAACAGTTAAACTGAATAATTTAAGCAGAATACTAAAAAGGCTAGTTAGAAAGGGGGTGAGAATTATGAATCCGCTAAAGCCAGGAAGCAAAGCCCCTGCATCAGGCCAATATGAAATTATTGGCTCACGCGGTAGCCATACAGGCACTGAGCGTACCGTAACGCGCGGGGAACCACTGCCACCAACACCGAAACCGGGACAGCGTTACGTGATTGCTGACAGAAGCAGGAATGGTGCTGGCAGAAAATAAAACCTGAAGCGGAGGTCAATTACCTCCGCAATTTAAGTATTGAGAGAGAGGCACAACAAAATCCAAAACTAAAGGAGAACTGGTCATGAAGGAAGACAAGAAGATGGTTACAATTATTGTTGAGGGTACTCCACACGAGTGGCCTAAAGACGAAATTACCTATGCAGAGGTGGTCACTCTTGAGGTGCCAAACTATTCACAGCATCCTGAGATCACTTATTCTGTGAAGTACAAAAATGGCCACGGCAATAAGCCAGAGGGGGTGCTCTCGCCCGGTGCGTCAGTGAAAGTCAAGGAAGGGGAGGTGTTCAGTGTTTCAGAAACTGGTCAGTCATAACGACGACATACGTCGTTTGGTCGAAAAGGGCTATGCTGTTGCCTTTGACAGCAATTGCATGGTGATACGTGATATTCCATATTTGGATGCACAGCGGCAATTACAGATTGGCGCAATAATAACAAAGCTCGTATATGTAGATAAGGAACGAGTGATTCAGGACGATCACCAGATTTTCTTTGCGGGCGCTATTCCTTATAACATGGACGGGACGCCAATCCCCAATCTGGCGGGCGGTCCCACTCAACTTGCGTTAAGCGATGCATGTCGCGATGTGATCGTGCAGCGTTCGTTTTCAAACAAGCCTAAGATCGCACAGAAATTTGTCGATTTTTTTGAAAAAATTGAAAGTTATGTCGCCATAATCTCAGGACCAGCGATGGAATTACATGGAGCAAATCCTTATACTTTTAGAATTGTAGAAGAGGTTGTATCAGACTCAGTTTTCAAATTTCAGGATACACTGACGAGCAGAGCAGAAATTACAGAGCTATCTGCAAAGTTCAAGAATGACGTGATAGCCGTTATTGGCCTTGGTGGTACTGGTGCATATGTTCTAGATTTTCTCGTAAAGACACCGGTACGGGAAATTCGTACGTTTGACCTTGATGCGTTCCATGTACACAACGCTTTCCGCTCCCCAGGCAGACTTGATCCAACTGAACTTGGCAAGACAAAGGCCGAAGTTTATGGTGCGCGGTACGAAAACTTTCGGACGGGATTGTCTTGCACGCCCAAACTCATCAATGATTCGTGTGCTGAAGACCTCAATGATGTGACTTTTGCATTCGTATGTGTTGATAAAGGGTCGGCACGAGCCGCAATTTTTGATCTGCTTATTTCAATGGGCATCCCATTTATTGATGTAGGGATGGGGCTCAACCGCAAAAGAGGTCCGCTCAACGGCCAATTACGTGTAACTTACTACTCTTCTGAGAACGGTCAAAATGTACGCGATAAAGGGTTGGCACCGCTTGTGGATAGCCAGGATGATTTGTATAAGACAAATGTTCAGATTAGCGAACTCAATGCTCTTAATGCATGTATGGCAGTCATTAAGTTTAAACAGTTGCGAGGCTTTTATTTCGAAGAAAACCTCTGTTACAATTTTCTTTTCGAGGTAGGTGATCTCAAGATGGTCGGGGAATCGGATGTTAAGGAAGATTGAGTTGCAACGTGTCCACTACATGCCAAAGGAATTGAAACCTGGTGTGCTTTATGTTTCAGAGGAGTTCGGTGCGGCTGCACATCTTTGTGCTTGTGGGTGTGGCTCCAAAATAAGGACACCTCTGGGGCCAACTGAGTGGGCTTTAGAGCAATCAGACAGTGGACCAACTCTCCGTCCTTCAGTGGGGAACTGGCAGCAAGTTTGCCAATCACACTATTTTATATATCGGGGCGAGATTGTTTGGGCCGACAAATTGACGCCTGAGCAAATAGCTGCTGGCCGCCGTGACGAGGAAGAGCGTAGATTTGCCTACTATGATACACTTTATCGCCAAAGTGGTGGGTGGCTACGCAGGCTCTGGAATTTGATAAAGGCTCTTTTTGAGTGATAGCGACAATTTAAAAAGTATTATGCAATTCAGTATTTGTGGCCCTCTGTTAGAGGTGTGCCTGGCAGATATATTCATCATTAGGAGGGAATTGTGAGGGATTGGATCTCTGAACTATTATTGGTTCTATTTTATTCAAAAAAGACTCAATACGCTATATTAATTGGCATTTTGGGATACCTTGCAATCAACCTAGTGGGCGACTATATGTTACGAGATTTTCAATTAACAGGGATTCTTGCACCATTAAGCGATATGGTAAAAGATCAGCTCATTGGCAAATATGACAAGGCGGCTTTATGTTGTCTTGGTTCTTTTTGGATGCTGGCAATTAAGTTTTATAGAAAAGATAAAAAACGTCTTCTCCGATTTTAACTATGAACCACGGCTCTTATCTCCTTGTGTTTAGGGTGTTTTGGCGAAATATTTGCAGATCAAAAATAGTGCAAAGGCAGAGATCGAAAAAAGGGGAAAGGAGCAGGAAAAGCGAGGAAAGAATGTGAAGGTCTGACTGAGCAACCGAGTCGCAATGTCCCGCGAAATCCATCGCCATTTGTCGTCATGTCACGTATTCATTTGATCTGACCTAACCCTCAAAACTTCATCATAGTGGTTTTTCAATAGCCACATAACTGCCGCAAAAGCTGACTGCAATTTGGTTGCCCACCATGATCTGCGGCTCCAGGTTCAGGCGTGCCCGGCCCCTGCTGCGGAGCCTTTCGATGACCGCCCGTATTCAAAGTCCTCGGGGAGCGTGCCTCGGTTGGGAAACACTAAACGAATAGAATGCGGCATGAGCACTCCAGAACACCTCTCCATTGGGACGGATGATGGCTGGCGCGACGATCCGGTGTCCATCCCTTACCACCATTGAATATTGTCCGAGTTGGACAGGGGAAAATAGTCGCCCAGGTCCGACGGGGACATCAGCCCAGTATCCAAATTATCAAAATTGCTATTGTGGCGGTCGAGACGATGGTTGTTCCAACAATCCATCTGATCAGCTCTGATTTTGTGGCGGAAATTTCTTTCGTGATTTTCTCAAAGTCGTCCAGCGGCTTGTCGAAATCTTCGGCCACGTAGATTATCTGTCCTTTGCCGGTTCCCGGCTCCCGCTTTTTCGGATTATCTCCAGAAGCCCCGTTTTTACTGTTCATCTTAACCCTTTCTCGGCGAGTTGCCATGTTCGGGCGTGTTCATGTATCTTGAAAAAGATGGCTTGATTATTGATTTTCATCTTCACAATTTCGCAAGATGTACTTCTCGAACACCTCAACAAAACAATGCTGGCAGACATCCAGAGACCAGTTCGTACCGTCGCCAATGACTGACGCATATCCTCCCCGGTGCCTTATTTGTATGAATTCTTCATACTCGACATCCTTGGGAGAAGCAGTGCGGCCGCATCTATCACATACTATCTGTTGAATTACCTCGGTATTTAGCAATTCCTTCCTTACTATTAGCATATCTCACCACTTTCTAGCCGTCGAGCCGCAAAATCCTTGTGATCCGGCGTGGAATTTTGACCCAGCATCGGCGTCCAAGCTTGACCCTCCCTGTAATTATTCAATCGTAATAGTTGGTAATTAAAGACTCGGATAGGTCATTGTTCGACGCCAATTGAGGGTCATATTTGGGATCCGATCCACACTAAAGCTAAGTCCGAGAAACTGCAGCAATTTCACCTTCGATTTTATCTGCCACTTCTTTCCTAATACCTGCAGTTCTTAGAAGTTCCCATCTCTGCGGTGTTTCCCCTAACTGGTGGAAACGTTCTGCAGCCGCCTTCAACCGTCGAACCGCAAAATCCTCCCTCGATTCAAGCACTCGCTCAATTTTGATCCTTGCTAGTGGCAACTTGTCAAGATGGCGCTGCACAAGCGAAAGAGCACCTAATTCCTTGCCAATGGAACTGATTGTCACGCGCATCGCGGGATATGTTTTCTGCATGATTGCCTTAACCGCATCATCGATTCTCTCGGAAAGTTCTGCATCACGCCTGACCCAATCTACACCGGAAGAGACAAGCCTTTTCCGGTGCTGCCGAGGGGAGTGCTCCATGAGCCATTCCCAATCGTGGCGGTAAAGCCAGGAGTAGCTTGCCGGAGCCTGTTTTCTTAACCTCTTCGCTCCGACATCCGGTTGAGATGAGCAGAGCTCAAGCCACTTAGTTCGTTGCACATCCCGTTCGGCGCTGATATCGCTTGGAATTGAAATCCTTGAAATATTTTCTCGCAAAAGGGACAAATGCATCCTCACGGTCTTGGGGTCTACCTCCAGCTGCCGGGCTATTTCGCGAAGGCTTTTTCCGGCGGTTGCCAAATGTAGGAGACGTTCCTCCCACACGTGTCCAAATGCCACTATGCGGCTAAAATGGAATCGGTCCTCATGCACCTTGTCCGGCCCAGTGCGGGAATAGCTGAATCCGCACGAACAGGAGAATGTTCCAACCGGCGCACCCGTTTCTGTGTTGCGCGTAATTGGACAATGCCAGATGACCGCCTTGCGAAAGTGCGCAGCGGCTCGGTTGAGGCATGGCCAGGGGCAACGACCGAAGGGCTGAGGTTGCGGAACTTCCTCCGAAAGGAACTTTTGCACCGTGAGACCGAGAAACCTGCTGAGAAGAAGGTGATGCAAAGGATGCGATACACAGCGGGTTTTCCGAATTAGGTCGAGCAGCCAGTTGTCGGAACTGCAAGCTGTAAGCGGGCAGTGGAGGTCCTCGAGAAATTCCTCTGTATAGAATTCAGTGAACCGGGCCATAAGCTCCCGGCAGGCAACGTTCCCGTGAAAACTTGTGAGCCCCATTTGTGACAGGTAGTATCGATAGCGTAATCGCAAAGATTCCAACTCAAGAGCTGGCAAGTCGTGACTCTTGTTCAGAAGCCAGTGAACCTCAGCAGCCAGCCATTTATCGTGGCCTTGAAGGCTTTTGTCTGCTTCACGCAGGTCGGACTCAGGTTCGATTGGCTCCAGGGCAATAAACGCGTGCTTAGTCCCCAGGCTACCTGTCTTCACCGGAGATTCAATCAGCCACTGGCCGTGGCGGTGGCAAAGCCGTACCCCAAATACCTGATGACTGCGGTGCCAGTAGGGCTCACCAAACTCTTTTTCATCCTCTTCGATGCATTTGCTGCAAAACCTCAACGCAGAAACTTCCGGGACTCTGCTCGCCATCTGCCCAATTGTGTTACAAACTCCGCTCCCCGACTTCGGATCACTCATCTGCATAACAACTTTCTCAGCCCGTTTTCGGGCAAGGAACGGTCGATAGAATGGAAACCCAGTGTGATCACGGATAAGCTGCATAATGGGGAGTGCTGTCCTGGATGGGAGTCGCTCTTCCAAGGCAGCAAGGCGCACCGGTAGGGTAACCACAGCACAGGCGTTGGGGCTGCCGAAGAGATCATTGAGCGTTGCCCGGAATGAAACATTGGCGCTTCGTAAATGGTAGCGAGCGAACACACTGTAAAGCAGCTCATCATGGTAAGGAGTTGGAAAAAAGGGTAACATTTCTTTCTCTGCTTCCTGGCAGCACAGACTCCGTATTTTTCGATTGTCCATATGTATTTGCTTTAGTTTTGGACGCTAGGTTTCCAGGCGACGGAGATGGCTGTTTTCCTTCCGCCGCCGCAAGGATCGACTTGATTTCGGGGGCCAACCTGCTAGCAAACGTAGCGGACAATTTTGCTTCTTTCAAAATTTCTGTTTCACTGAAGGTTCCGCCCCGCCTTTTGAAATCAGCTACTACAGCGCTAAGTTGGCGTAATGCAAATTCTACGTTCGATTCTACGACAGAGGCCAAGACTTGTTGAGTTATCGGGACTCTATACAGATTGTTTATGTTGAACAAATCCTCAATTACCCTACCGATGCTGCCTTTGGTCACCTTTCGCTTCTGTTGCTTAAGAGACTCTGCGGCGAAGCTAACCATAATTGCCAGCTTGCTGTCCAGTTCCGCCCAGTTCAGATGAGGTTCTTTCAATACAGTTGGAGGGCAGTTCTCTTTAAACCACACGGCATCATATTTTAAAAACCACCTTTGTAAAATTTCGCCTTTCCAGTCTAAAATCTCAACGGAGTAT
>JAQUHM010000043.1 GCA_028683595.1 Geobacteraceae bacterium
ATCCAGAGTCAGCTGCATTTTTTCCAGTGCGGGCTCCCCGATTCCCAGGAGGGACTCCAACTCCGGTTCTCTCGTCACTGTTCCGATTGTAAAGAGCCGCAGGGCCTGGCGCTCAGCATAGCCGACCAGGAGAACGATGGGCCAGAAATCACCCCGGTAGTCCACCATCTTGTGATGTTCCATAACGCAGACGATATCTCTGGGCAAGTGCCACTTCCGGGCAAGCCAGCCGCCGGCCTGGGTCTGATCCATGCCGAGAACAGTGCGTATTTTATCGCTTACAGAGGGGGTTTCTTCATCAAAGGGGAGAGAAAAAGCCCGGGCGAGTTCTACGGGGAACAGGTGAGCAAGGATGGTAACCCCGAGATTATGGAGCAGTCCGTTCAGGTGTATGTTTTCGATATCCTGACGCAGGGAGGAATCCAGAGCAGGCAACAGAGACTGCGAGATCTGTGCCGTTACCATAGCGGAAAACCAGTACTGGTCCGGGCGAAATCCACTGCATTTCTTTATGTCAAAAACCTCGCTAAAGGCAAGTCCCATGACAAAACTCTTCACCAGCTTGATGCCAAGAACCTTATGGATAGCATCGTAGATCGTTCGCACGCCTCCCGGCCAGCCAAAATAGGCGGCATTTGCCATGCCAAGGAGCCGTGCGGCTATGTCGGGAGCCTTTTCAATGATTTCGGCCAGCTCCGATATCTCCGCATCGGGAGACATACAGAGAATTTTTTGGGCAATCAGGGGCATCGGAGGAATTTCTCTCAGGAGAAGAATCCTCTGGCGAACCTCGGCAGCATTAACCTGTGCATCCATTCCATCTATCCTTTCGCGGTCAGCTCCTTCGCCCAAGGGTTCCGCTGGTCCTCACTTCTTCAGAACATCCGGCAGAGTTCGTCAGGATCCAGGCAGAGATGCTTCCGTAAGTTTGGGGAACAAGTCCAATGAAAACAAGGTCTCTCTCGATGGCAACACTGAGAAAGATGTTGTTCTTCATTCTTTTCGCGTAATCGGATGAAAACTTGAATTTATTTTGCAACAGAGGCGGAATTGAACGGCAGCCAACCGTCACTCCTCTTTCTGAAAGGTTCCTTTTTCCTGGCACTGGGGACATTTTTGGGGTTTGCAGCGACCTTCCTTCGTAAATCCACAACTCTTACACTTCCATACAGCCATGTTCGACTCCTTTCAATGGTTGATTATTGGTGTTGTACCTTTCCTGCCGATTCTCACCAGAGTCGGGGCAATGGCTCGCCGCCCAGCATTTCAACTGCCCGCGTTCCCCCGACAAGGGTTACCAGCCGCACCTTGCCGCCAACTCCTGCGGTAACCTCGCCGATAATAGCAGCATCCCGCCCAAGGGGGTGATCCTTCATCCTTTCAAGTACCTTCTCCGCAACGTCCGGTGCAACGATCACGAGAACCTTCCCTTCATTCGCCACGTACAGCGGATCGAGACCAAGCACCGCACAGACGCCCCGGACCGCTCCCTTCAGGGGAAGTGATACTTCATCAAGGGTAATGGAAACATTTGACTGGATAGCTATCTCCTTTAAGGTAGTTGCAACGCCGCCGCGGGTCGGGTCACGCAAGACATGGATCGCAGCTCCTTCCTCCAGCAGGTTCTCCACAAGACCATTCAAGGGAGCACAGTCGCTGAGGATGTCCGTATCCAATTCGAGACCCTCACGTTTCGCCATCACGGCAACCCCGTGATCACCAATGGTCCCGTTAATCAGGATTTTGTCCCCTACCCGGGCATTGGCCCCCCCAATCTCCAGCTCATGGCGGAAAAAACCTATGCCGGAGGTATTGATGAATATCCGGTCCGCTTTTCCACGGGGCACGACCTTGGTGTCTCCTGCAGCAATGACCACCCCTGCCAGATCTGCGGCCTCCCGCATGGAGCGGAGGATTTCAGCGAGCTCTTTGCGGCTGAAACCCTCCTCCATGATAAGTCCGACGCTGATAGCTATCGGCTGCGCCCCGACCATGGCCAGGTCGTTGACCGTGCCGTTGATGGCCAAGTGTCCGATGTTTCCGCCGGGGAAAAAAATGGGGTCCACAACGTACGAGTCGGTGGTAAAGGCCAGCCGTCGCCCATCATGATTCAGGATCGCCGCATCGTTTTGCCCCGCTGCCGGGATTCCGGACAGGGTGGGAATGATAAGCTCATCCAACAGCTGATGGGAAAGTCTGCCGCCACTGCCGTGTCCGAGCAGTATCAGGTCGTTATCCACAGTTTACTCCTTTTGAAATTCAGGTGTAATGGTTGAAGACTGAAGGCCGAAGGTTATCTATCATCTCTTTTCCTTCAGCCTTCAGCCTTCAGCCTTCAGCCTTCAGTCTTCAGTCTTCAGTCTTCTACCTTTAGCCCGCATCCCCATACTTATACGCCGCGGCGCAGCTCCCCTCGGAAGAAACCATGCAAGCACCGACCGGTTGCTCCGGAGTGCAGGCAGTCCCGAACAGGGGGCAGTCAAACGGCGATATTTTTCCTTTTAGCACCTCGCCACAGCAGCAGCCTTCCGGCTCCCTTGGCTCCTCCACCGTCACCGGGAGCGCTTTTTCCGCATCAAAGCGGGCAAACTCCGGCGCTATGGCGAGACCGCTCCCCGGAATTACGCCCAAGCCTCTCCAGGCAGCATCAGACGGGACAAACACCCGGGAGAGGAGTTCCTTGGCCTTCGGATTTCCTTCCGGCAAGACAAAGCGGCTGTACTGGTTCTCCACCGTGCTCCGGCCTTCGACCACCTGCCTGACCAGCATCGCCACACCCTGGAGAATATCGGCCGGTTCGAAGCCGGTTACCACGCACGGCACTCCATGCTTCTCGGAAAGAAACCGGTATGCCTCTGCGCCGATGATAGCACTCACATGGGCCGGGCAGAGATACCCGTCGATGGCAAGCTCAGGATCGTCCGAGAGGATACTCATGGGAATGGGGATAGTCTTGTGTGCAGCCAGGACGTAAAAATTTTCTACTCCGCGAGAGGCGGCCGAGAGGATGGTGCCGGCAATGGTCGGTGCCGTTGTCTCGAAACCGACCCCAAGGAAAATGATTCGCTTTTCAGGGTTCTTCCCGGCCAGGGCTAACGCGTCCAGAGGGGAATAAACAATCCGGATGTCGGCGCCTTTGGCTCGTTCCTGCATCAGGCTGGAAGTTGAGCCGGGAACACGAAGCATATCGCCAAAAGTGGCGATAATGGTATCCGGCAACCGGGCATAGGCAACTGCGCTGTCAACGTACCCAACCGGTGTGACGCAAACCGGGCAGCCAGGCCCGGAAATGAGCCGCACTCCGGGGGGAAGCAGGCTCCTGATGCCGAACTGGTAGATGGACATGGTATGGGTACCGCAGACTTCCATGAAGGTCAACGGAGTTTCGCGATCTTCGGCCAACCGGGCTATCTGCAATGCCAGACCCTGCACGAGATCCCGGTTGCGGAATTCATCGAGTATGGCATTGTTCATGTCGGACCCTGTGATAATTCGAGGCATTCACGCATTATGGCCAGGGTTTCCAAGGCTTCTTCTTCATCAAGGCGACTGATGGCGAAACCGGCATGGATAAGGACATAGTCGCCCACCTGCACATTCTCACTCAGCATCATCAGACTCGCCTCCCGGCGCACACCGTCGATCTCCGCAATCATCGACTCACCATCTATACTGGTTATCTGCATCGGTACCGCAAGACACATTGTAAACACTCCTTCCAGCTATTATTGCCTGTCCCAGGGCCACCCCCCCATCATTGGGAGGCGCAAGCCGCTGGATGAAAACCTGAAATCCCTGTTCCGTGAGCAGAGAGAGGATTCCCTCTGTCAAAAGTTTATTCTGAAAGACACCGCCCGACAGGACCACCCGATCCATGCCGTTTTTTCTTCGAATACTGTCGCATACCGCCGCGGCCGCTGCGGCAATCGTGTTGTGGAAGCTGCGGGCCATTGCCGCACGCTCCCTGTCCTCTGCACTATCCCGGACTAGTGTCCGAAACATCGGGGAAAAATCGACCGTCATACCATCCCCTTCCTCATGGAGAGTAAAGGGATAGACATGGCACGCCTCACTTTCCTCGGCCAAGGCCTCAAGCTCAATGGCTGCTTGCCCTTCGTAGGAAACCTTGTTCCGCAGGCCGATGAGGGAAGCAACCGCATCAAAGAGCCGACCGCAACTGGACGTAAGAGGCGAATTGATCCGCCTTTCAACCATGGAAAGGAAAAGTTTTCGGTGTTCCGCCGGGATCTCCGCAAGAAAGGGCAACGGCAGATCGTAGAGCTCACGCCCAAATGCTGCATGGAGATAAGCAAACGCCATCCTGAAGGGTTCCCGAACGGCCGCATCCCCACCCGGCATCGGAACCTGCCGGAAATGCCCCCAACGACGAAAAGAGCTGTAGCCGCCCACGAAGAATTCTCCGCCCCAGATTGTACCATCTGTTCCGTACCCGGTCCCATCGAAGATTACCCCGATAACCTCCCCTTCCAGGCGGTTCTCTGCCATGCAGGAGGCAAGGTGGGCATGATGATGCTGAACAGGGATCAGGGGAAGATCGGCCAGACTTTGGGCGTACACCGTTGAAAGGTAATCGGGGTGCATATCGTGGGCCACGACCTCGGGTCTGATGGAGAGGATCTGCTCCAGATGGTTCACCGTCTCCGCCAGGGATCGGAGGACCGCGTCGTTTTGCAGGTCACCGATATGCTGGCTGAGAAATGCCCGGTCACCCCGGGTGAGACAGACGGTGCCCTTCAACTCGGCACCCACCGCCAGGACGCTCCTCTGGGAAGACGGCAGGACAATGGCCCGCGGTACGTACCCTCTTGAACGGCGGAGAAAGATCGGGTTTCCCTGAAAGACCCTGATTACCGAATCATCGGTCCGAGTATGGATTCCCCGGTCATGCACGAGATAGAAATCCGCGATCCCCTGCAGTCGCTCGCGGGCATCCTCATCCCGGTACGCAATAGGCTCGTCGGAGAGGTTGCCGCTTGTCATAACCAAGGCACGAAAAGTACCATGGAGCAGCAGGTGATGAAGTGGTGTCGAGGGAAGCATGACACCAAAATAACCGTTGGCTGGAGCGACAAGGGGAGCAATGGGATTTCCTTTTCGCTTGCGGAGCAAGACAATGGGTTTCTCAAAGCTTTCCAGGAGCCGCTGCTCCGTCCGGTCAAACTTGGCATAGACTGCCACATCTGCCACGTCGGACGACATGATGGCAAAGGGCTTTTCGTCACGTTTCTTCCGGGCTCGGAGTTCCCGCACCGCATCGGAGTTGCAGGCATCAACCGCAAGATGATAGCCGCCAAGCCCCTTGATCGCCAGGATCTTCCCTTCCTCCAGCAAAGAGATGGCCTTCTCCACGGGATCCCCGGCAATGACTCCCCCTCCTGCGTCCAGAAGCTCCAGACGTGGCCCGCAGACCGGACAGGCAACCGGTTGGGCATGGAAGCGGCGGTCACCCGGGTTTTCATACTCGGCCCGGCACAGGGGACAAAGGGGAAATGAAGCCATGGTGGTAAACGGTCGGTCATAGGGGACACCGGTAATGATGGTATACCGGGGTCCGCAGTTGGTGCAGTTAATAAACGGATAGCGGTAACGACGATCAACCGGGTCGAAGAGCTCCCGTAGACAATCAGGACAGACATCACCGTCAGGAGCGATCTGGATACTGTTTTCCCCTTCACCACTCTTCAGGATGATAAAGGCAGACTCTTTCTTCGTGGGGATCTCTACCGATTCAATGGAGGTAATCACCGCCAAGGGGGGTGTGTTTTCCTGAAGGTCTTCCAGGAGGACCTTCAGGTGTTCTTCTGCTCCTTGGGCCTCGAGAAAAACCCCGGAGGGCGTATTTCGCACCCAGCCGGTCAGCCCGGCGTTCACCGCCAAGCGATAGACAAAAGGCCGGAAGCCGACACCCTGGACGATGCCCTGAATTTTCACCGAAATTCTTTTACTCGTGGCCTGACTCCGGTTGCGTCTCGCACAGATTGCAGAAAAATCCCCGTTGGTACTGGGGAGAGAAATGAAAAGTCCTGTTAGCGCGGCCGGATTCCGGCGCCCAACCATTCGTACCAATCGCTCATACCCTCGCCGGTCTTGCTGGAAACGTCAAAAATGAGGATATCGGGATTCACCTGACGAGCCATCTCCTTGCACTTTTCGGCATCAAAATCCACATAGGGCAGAAGATCCACTTTGTTAAGGAGCATGACGTCTGCGTTGTGAAACATTGCTGGATATTTGAGAGGCTTGTCCTCGCCCTCAGTTACACTCAGAACGACAACCTTGTGGTTTTCGCCCAGGTCGAAAGAAGCCGGACAGACAAGGTTCCCCACATTCTCGATTAGAAGAACATCGAGATCTTCCAGATTGAAATCCTCAAAGGCATGGCTAACCATATGGGCATCCAGGTGGCATCCAGCGCCGGTGTTAACCTGTCGTACAGGAACGCCGGTAGCGGCAATCCGCACAGCATCATTGTCTGTCTGCTGGTCGCCTTCGATTACGGCGAACCGGAACTTTTGCCGCAGGTCATGCAGGGTGCGCTCCAGGATGGTGGTCTTGCCGGAACCGGGAGAACTGACAAGATTCAGCACAAATACACCCTTGCGGAAAAAAAGATTCCTGTTTTCCCGCGCCAGTCGGTTGTTTTTGGAGAGGATGTCTGTTTCAACTGCAATTTTTCTGGCAGTTTCCGTCTCGCCATGGCTGTGAGAGTGACCATGATGTTCATGGTCGTGCTTATGGTCGTGATCGTGGTCATGGTGCTGCTCTTCAGGGGAGCATCCGCATACGGTACACATAGATTCAGTCAACCTCCATTTCTTTCACCCGCAGCTCTTCACCGGATATGATGGTAACCTGGTGACCGGCGCAGGAAGGACAGCTGTTAAAGTAGGATCGCAGGGGGAATTCATTCGAACAATCTTGGCACTTTCCCTTGGCCGGTATACGTTCGATAACCAGACGCGCACCTTCCAGAAGAGTTCCCTTGGAGCAGGCTTCGAAGCAGAACTCCAGAGCTTCCGGTACCACACTGCTCAACTCGCCAACCTCCAGGACAACCGCCGTAACGCGCCGGCCTCCTGCACTGCTCTCACAGATTTCAATCACACCCTGGGTAAGGGATAATTCGTGCATAATTCCGCCGTTTTCAGGAAAAGAAAGAATATCAAGCCATCTGATGGAACTTCCAGGCTTGTAGTATTATCTTTTCGTATATTAACAAATAGCGAGAATTTTATGAAGGGCTAAATTCTTTGCAACGGGAAATGGCATGAGAGAGGCGTCTGCCGGGATGATATGACTACTTTTCACACGGGACACTAACGATGAGCGGTACGAAAGAGAGCAACAGAGGTTTTCCCATCCGATATCTCTCCTCTTGCCGCCATTTCGAGCGCTTCTTTCAGCGGAATACGAGCGCTTTCAATGTCCTCGTAGTGCTCCGGTTCCGCATCTTTCTGCATCAGTCCGGTCGCAAGAAAAAGATGAATGGCCTCGTCGAAAACACCCGGTGAGGAATAGAGGAGTCCAAGAGACTCAAGCCTTGTAGCGACAAGTCCGGTCTCTTCGAGAAGCTCCCTCTCTCCACACGCGGCAGGATCTTCCCCCGGATCCAGCCGGCCGGCTGGAATCTCGAGCATCCGGTGACCCACGGCAGGACGAAGCTGTCGAATCAGAGTAACCGTTCCGTCATCGTGAAGTGGAAGTATCCCCACTCCTCCTGGATGCCGGACAATCTGAAAAACGTGCCAGCCCTTCTCGCCGATCTTTACTTCCATCTGTTCCAGATCCACCACCAATCCTTGAAACAGTATTTTTCTTTCTCTTATTTCCATTGCGGTAGTACTCCTCGAAGATTTCCCCGCGAACAAACAGCCGGAAAAGCATACTTTCATTTGAGACGGAACCTGGTTTGACTTTTCCCATTTTCCGTGAAGTTTGATTTCGTTTTATGATTCTTTATGCTATTCTTTCAGGGTATTTTGTTAAAGAAGAAGTATCTCAATCCAGCCTCGGGGGAAAGATTATGAAAAAAATTATTATACTTGCCTGCGCATTTGTTCTCGCGCTCGGTGCCGGCTGCACCATGTTCACGGCCTGGAAGGCAATCCCCCCGCCTGGAGGATGTGACCAGTGTCATACTCTGCCGATCAATAACAATTGGCAGGTCGCCTATCAGGCTCCCGCGCTTAACGACGAAAAAGACCAGAAATATTTCCAGAGCGCGAAATACAACCTCCCGCAGATTGAAAAACCATCTTCCGAACTTGAGGTCCGCAAGGCTACAGACGAAAAGTGTTTTGAGTGCCACCGCACGCCAACACCCGCCCATAAAGGTCGCATAGGTCGCTATCATCACTGACCCTTGAGTACCCACCAGCAGTTCTTCTGTTCAGAGCCCGAGGCAGCAACACCGGTTTACGGCCGGCAGCTTTCGCCCGGGCTCTTTTTTCCTCTGCACTACTTGTCCTCTATCTGACAGCAAGCCTGTGCCAAACCTTCCTCTATATCAGTGAAAAAAACCAGCGAATCCCTGTTGTTCACCTTCTCCGGGCAAGCCAGCTCAAGAAGCGCCCGAAGCATGAAAAAAAACCACTCGGTACTGTCGTGCATCGGCTGAATAGCATGGGTATCGGCAAGGTATTTTACGGCCCTTACCACGATATTCGGGTCGCGGCCCAGTGCTTTCACCCGACCGATATGTTCGAGGCAAAGGGTATAAAAAGTATCGGCGAGTTTTTTAATTCGCTGCACATCCGTTGGGCGAGCATCCATCATTGTTTTCTTGGCAGTGATATAACAGGCGGCATGCAGCTCTGCATGGTTCAGATCCAACCGAATCCTCCTTTCAGCAACCCTGGAAGACTACCAGCAACAACAAAATACAGCTACTTTTCTAAGGATACATTATCCTTCAAGAACCTGAAGCAGTTCTTCCGGGAGTCGCTTCGCTTTCATGGCAGGACTGACACACACCAGTGTCACCTTTCCACAAGCCAGGAGTTTATTGTCGACGACGCGTTCAACCTGCTGTCCAAGGGTAAAGGACGTTTTTCCGATCTCCAGAACTTCGGTCTCAACACGAATCAGGTCATCGAGTACCGCCGGAGAACGGAAGTCAATCTCCAAGCGAATTACAGGGAAGATGTGTCCTTTCCGGGCAAGCTCTGCCACGTTCAGGCCCCTTTCCCTGAAATATTCCGTTCGTCCCCGCTCGAAGAAACCAAGATAGTTTGCGTGGTAGACGACACCTCCTGCATCCGTGTCTTCGTAATAGATTCGGAATTCCATGGATCTTCCTTCCCGGTTACTAGTATTTTCCCTGCTGAATCGCCATCAGTGTCCAGATGACCGTCTTTACACCCATGTCTTTCCGTAACATACCAAATCCCCTGTGTCAAAA
The DNA here is from genome assembly GCA_028683595.1 of Geobacteraceae bacterium. GTDB lineage: Bacteria > Desulfobacterota > Desulfuromonadia > Geobacterales > Geobacteraceae > RPRC01. The sequence goes on from JAQUHM010000043.1 coordinate 9,422, forward strand.
GGAAAGCAATCATCCGCTGTAACCTGGAGAAGCCTGAAGGGTGCAGCGGCTTTGTTTACAACAGTGCTGTTATTGACCGATATCCTCATTCCAGAGAGCGGGAGACGCGCTGATAAAATTCTTCATCAGTAGTCTGCAGTCTGCATTATCAACGATTACCAGCTCGACGCCCCGAGATCTCAGGTACTCTTCAGGGCCTTGAAAGGTGCGGTTCTCGCCGACCATCACCTTCGGAATCCCATAGAGGAGGACAGCGCCACTGCACATGTCGCACGGTGACAGAGTTGAATACAGTGTTGCCCTACGGTACTCGTTTGCGGTCAAGCGACCGGCATTTTCGAGGCAATCCATCTCTGCATGCAGCACGGCACTTTCTTTCTGGACGCGCCGGTTGTGTCCCCTGCCGACAATCCGGCCGTCAACCACCAGGACCGAACCGATCGGAATACCTCCCTCCGCCAATCCTTTCCGGGCTTCTTCTATTGCCGCTTCCAGAAATTCATCCACCACTCCCTCCTTTCAGGGTTCCTTCACTTTAGCTGTAGGAATGCGAAACAAACTGGGGCTAACATCCTCGATTATAACGTTGTATAAGCTCGTGAGAATATGCAGGCATGGTTGCAAGGCGCTTGTCCTCTACCGCTCCGCCCACGGTGAAATGATAAAGATCCTGGTAGAGAGTGCCCTTAAGACCAAGCAGATCGTGCATCGGATCATCGAAATAGCAACCGATCCCTGTTCCCCGCAATCCCGCCGCTTCCGCCTCCAGGTAGAGCACCTGCCCGATCATGCCACATTTCCAGAACAGGCGAGGATAGAACCAGGGGCCGACTTCTTCCAGGGTGCAGTAAAACTCGGCCAGCATGCCGAGACTGAAGCATCCCTCGGAGGCAATATCCTGAGAACATGAAATCTCCATTGCTACGTTCCGCGCATCACCTGCGGCCAGGAGTTAAAGGTCTAGCCCTTCCGGGCAGGAAGCGGGCCTTTCCCAGAGGAATTCCCTATCGAGCAACTCCCGCAATTCGTCCAGGTGGCTCCGGTTGCGGAGCAGGAGAGCCCCGGGAGCAGACCGTCAACCCGGTGCACAAACAGCACAAGATCGACACATGAAGGCCAGGGAAAAAGAGGGAATGGCGGGACTTTCTCCCGGGATACGGTCCTCTCCAGAAGAGCATAAAAAGAAGCGACCGGCATGGAACTGATACCATCCATGGCCACCGCGCTCCACCTTTGGCGTATGATACGGCGGAAAGAGCCGTTGAAGGGAGGAAAGCTGACACCGTTTTCAGCCGCAGGATATCGGGGATAGTAGTACGGTTGGAGCGGCTGCTTGCGGGACGCCTTTGCAACTTCATTAATCCCCTCCCATGTCCGACTGGACGGACTCAGCCTGTTCAGTATTCCCTGCCATTTCAGCAACTTGAAGCCAGGGATTGCCTCAAGATTCAGAGTGAAACAACCCTCTGTACTTCCATGGGGACAAATCGCCAGCAGACAGTCCGGCTCTTCCGCATCTGATCCATCCTGTTCTGAAACTCCGAGTAGTCCCCGAGCAGATCGCTCCCAAGATCATCGAGGAGCCTTGCTTCCCAGCCAAGTGCCGCTGCAGAGAGAGCAAGCGCTGCAAGAGCATGTCCTACATCCAGTTGGCAGTAGCGGTAAACTCTCTCGCCGTATTTCCACGACTCTCGCCAATGGATCGAACTGAGGCCAACGAATACCGTTCTCTCTGGCAGTCCCTCTGTAAGCTTCTCCCGTACATCCTGAGATATTTCTGCCCGGACCTCCAGTCTATGCTCCTTCGAAGTGTAATGACATACCATCGGTGCAGTACAAAGATTGGAAACGGTCCCGCAGAGAATGTAACATTCAGTCGGATGGAGATTGCCACTTGAAGGATTGACCCGCAAGGGCTATCTCACGTCTCCTGCAGACTTCCAGGCGGAGAGGGCCATGCTGTCGTAGAGAAGACGCGACACGCTCTGAAAATTCAGAACTGTTTGCGAAACGTGATTTTCTGTGGAAAACAGCGCAGCATACCTTGGATCCTCCTCCTTGTCCTCAATTTCCAGAAGGATCAATGGCGCTCCTTCATAGCGTCGAAAGAGGTCTGGCTGTGTGGCCCAATCCATCCTGCCAGGGCCCTTGGCGTAGTCTTCGAAGCAATGTTTTGTTCCCTCGTGATACGTGATAATGGTTTCAAGACGGTTCATATTCTGCTCCTATGGAGCACTGCCAGTATTATTTAGCAATCCAGATACATGAGGTATTTTTACCAGGAGAAGAATCAGTGTGCCTCAGTGTCTTTATTGAACGTTCCACCTGCGCGGTTGCTCCTTTATTTGCAGTCTGGGTGCTGTTCGTACAACCATTGGAGATTGCTTTTATCAACAGCAGTTCCATCTATGTCCACGAGGATCGAGGTACCCACTGCTCCTGTGAGAAGTGTTTGAGGAACAGTTCCATTTTACTTCTCCGCTTCAATCACAACTGCGGTGCCATAACATAGCACTTCCGTTGCCGAACCCTTACTTACAACCTCAGATGCATCGTATCGTAGACCCACGATAGCGTTGCCGCCCATTTCTCGTGCATGCTGAACAAGGCTTTCAAAGGCCTGAAGTCGCGCCTGTTCGCACATCTCGGTATAGGCACCGATCCTTCCACCGATGATGTTTTTCAGCCCGCCAATGATGCCTTGAGCAATAGTCGGCGATCGGACAATGATTCCGCGAGCAATGCCCTTATACTCCTTGATTCGAAATCCTTCAATGGTGAAAGTTGTTGTTACCGGCATACTCATGTGCCTTCTCCTTTTTCAATATTCCGTCGTTATTTTTTCCCGAATATGCTTTGCGAACCTGGTCATATCAACGATTATGGCCGCAATCTTCTAATATCCTATGTCCGCAAGCGTTATGTTTTTCCATAGTCGCTCTTTTTACATTACCATAGCTATTTGCAGATTTCTATTTCACCTGAAAACTAAGTAAGGAAACACACTTTCACAGACACATGAATCTGAGAACTTGGCTACGAGTCTTACTTCTTCACACACCTCTAATAGAACAGCGAATAGGACTCAGTATCTTGGTCTGGCAAGTCATTTAGCAGGTAATTTTCCATAGCAATTAATTTTTACCTGATTATCACTTTCGAAGACCTTTATCAGGAGTCCATATTCCAAGTGAGTGAAATATGGACTCCCGACCAGAACCACTTCGGGAATGTCAGGTTTCGGAACTGGCGGAAGATAAATGCTAATAAGATTTCTTTAAATTTACAGATCGCATTCTTAGAAATACCTACTTGCTCAATTACGTCACAGTGAATTTGATTATCGAGGGTCGATTTGTTGCAGGTAAGAGAGGGCCGAAAATAGTACAGCTGCACAAAATTTAGGCTCCCATATTTCGCTTTTGATGGGTTTTTTACTGATGGACAAGGGTTTGGCTGTTGTTTGGGAGAAAAGCCTTTGTAAGGGAGCAAACAGCCCGATTCTGTTAAAATATGTTTTTCTGAATATTTTATTCTGCATTCTTAGCAGCGATTTTTTTCATAACCACCAGATAGCGGTCATCACCACTAACGGGAAGCTTGAGTTGGATGCAATCAACGACTTCTACACCCAGTTCATCAAACTGCTTTTCTGCAGCCGCGGTTTCCTCCCTCCCGCCCCTTCCCTTCATAGCAATAATCCGCCCTGAATCTTTTAGAAGCGGCAAAGCAAGAGATACGAAATGCGGCAGGTCGGAAAATGCTCGTGATACTACGTAATCAAATTGTGACTTATTGCTTTCTCTTAGTTCTTCCGCCCGCACGTGGAGGGCTGAAAAGTTTTCAAGTTGCAGCAGTCGAACTGCATGACGCTGAAACAGGACTTTTTTTTCCACCGCATCCACGGATACCACCGATACATGAGGGAGCATAATCTTCAAGGGAATTGCCGGAAAGCCACCTCCCGAACCAATATCGAGGAGTGTTCCGCTCTTATTAAGAGTGACGAGCAGGGACAATGAGTCTGCAAAATGCTTGATCACTATCTCTTGATCATTCTTGATGGCAGTTAGGTTTATCTTCCGATTCCACTTCTTTAACTCTTCGGCAAAGACATCAAAGAGACTAATCTCCCTGGCTGTCATCTTTATTTCAAATGCATCCGCACAGCGACGGAGGATTTCAAGACTGTCCTTGTTCATTTTCCCCTGCCCGATTTGAGCACAATAGCTAATATGGAAATGGCGGCTGGAGTTATCCCGCTGATTCGTGAGGCCTGTCCGAGGGTATCCGGACGAAAACGAATCAGCTTTTCTCGTGCCTCTATTGAAAAACCGGAAACAGCTGCATAATCAAAATCAACAGGAATCCTCGTTGTTTCCAGCTTATCTCCACGCTCAATCTGCTGCAACTGACGATCAATGTACCCTTGGTATTTAATCTGAATTTCCACCTGCTCTCTCACGATAGGATCTATCGTTTCACCATAAGCGTCAATCCTTAGAAGATCATGGTAGGTAAACTCCGGCCTCCGCAAGAGCTGCTCGTAGGTTACGGCGTTCTGCAAATCTTGTAGATTATATTCTTTCAAAAAAGCCGCATCTGTTTCTGAGGGAGTAATGCGCTTTTCCCTCAGTCGGAGCAATTCATCCTGAATCTTTTCCATCTTCTGCCGGAAAGCCCGGTACTCATCATCCCGCACGAGACCCACGGCATAGCCTTTTTCTCGCAGACGCTGATCAGCATTATCCTCTCGGAGAAGGAGTCGGTATTCCGCACGCGAGGTGAACATTCGATACGGCTCTTTGGTGCCCATAGTCACAAGATCGTCAATAAGCACACCGATATAGGCATCCCCCCTGCCCAGCTCCAGCGGTTGTTTCCCCTGGACCCGCAGGGCCGCGTTGATTCCCGCCATGAGCCCCTGAGCAGCCGCCTCTTCATATCCGGAGGTCCCATTGATCTGTCCTGCATGATAGAGATTTCTCACCTTTTTTGTTTCAAGCGAGGCGTGAATCTGGATTGGATCCACATAGTCATATTCAATGGCATAGGCAGGACGCATGATTTCCACCGTCTCCAGACCCTCGATGGACCGGTAGAGTGCAATCTGAACATCAATCGGCAAGGAGGTGGAAAGGCCGCTTGGATACACTTCAACGGTATCTCTTCCTTCCGGTTCTATAAAACTCTGATGCCTGGTTTTTTCTGGAAATCGAACCACCTTGTCTTCTATTGAGGGGCAATAGCGGGGACCAATTCCTTCTATCAAGCCTCCATATAGTGGCGAACGATCAAGGTTTTGCCGAATTATTTCGTGTGTCTGTTCATTCGTATAGGCAATATGACAGGGCATTTGCGGTCGATCGATTCGCTCCGTAGAGAACGAAAAAGGAATCGGCGGCTCATCTCCATACTGCGGCTCCAACTTCCCGAAATTTATTGTTCTTGCATCGAGTCGTGCCGGTGTTCCTGTTTTCAACCTTCCAATTTCAAATCCCAAATTTCCCAGTGAATCCGAGAGCCCTACAGACGGCAAGTCTCCTGCCCGGCCACCAGCATAACTGGTAAGTCCCACATGGATGAGTCCGCGTAGAAAGGTGCCCGTTGTCAAGATGACTGTTTTTGCCCGGTATCTGAGCCCCTCACGGGTATTGACTCCAAGCACAACACCGTCTTCTACATATAAAGATGTTACTTCAGCCTGTTTCAACGAAAGATTTTCGGTGCGCTCCATCACATACTTCATTCGCATTCGATACAACTGTTTGTCGGCCTGTGCGCGGGAGGCTCTCACCGCGGGACCTTTTCTGGTATTCAGGGTACGGAACTGAATTCCTGTGGCATCGATGTTTTTACCCATCTCGCCGCCCAGTGCATCAATCTCCCTAACTAGATGGCCCTTTGCCAGGCCCCCAATAGATGGATTACATGACATGAGTGCAATGGCATCGAGATTAATGGAAAACATAAGCGTGGAATGGCCCATTCGAGCTCCTGCCAAAGCTGCTTCACAGCCTGCATGGCCTGCGCCGACCACAATTATGTCATAGTGCTTCTCGTAAACAACCATGGTATTTCCTTACCGAGTCACAAAAGAAGTGTCGTTCGTGAAACATAACAAAATAGTCTCGCATTCGCCCTATTTTGAGCCTTTCACAACACCATGTACTTTTCAGCTGTTTTTTATTGGCCTTGCAATGCCCTGCAAACAGGGCTTGGAGGGCAGATGTTTCACGTGGAACACCCCCTATTTTCCAATGCAGAACTTGGTAAATATTTGATCGAGAATATCGTCCGTTGTTGTTTCGCCGGTTACCTCTCCCAAGGCATTCAATGCCTCACGAAGTTCAAGGGAAACAATTTCCAGGGGCATCCCAGCTGCAAAACTTTCCAGAAAAGAAATCAAATTCTGTTGCGCCCGAGCCAAGGCATCACGGTGACGTGCCTGAGAGAGAGCGGTAAAATCGCGGCCATCCAAAGAGTCTCCGTGAATGAATCGGGAAAAAACCGCCTCGCGCAGTTCCTCAATGCCATCACCTTCACGCGCGGATATCCTGACTACGGGTACAGATGCCAAATGCTCAGGAATGTTGATATTTTGAGGAAGATCTACCTTATTAGAAACAACCAATACTTTACAGCCAAGGATCGCCTCAGCTATTAGTGCATCTTCAGCATCAAAGGGCTTTGAGGAGTCAACCACGAACAGGATGAGATCCGCAAGGGGGATCTTTTCCATGGTAAGCTTCATGCCTTCCTGTTCGATCTCATCTCCCGTGTCACGAATTCCAGCCGTATCCAAAAGGTTTACGGGAAGTCCCTTGATGTTGACCACCTCTTCAATAATATCGCGAGTCGTACCGGGAATGGAGGTTACAATTGCCCTCTTTTCCTTCAGGAGGGTATTCAGCAGACTCGACTTGCCCACATTCGGCTTTCCTACTATCAGCACCGAAACTCCCTCACGGAGAACCTTCCCCTGCTGGAAGCCTCGCAACAACCCCTCGATCAGTTCCAGTGAAGTCCGAACATCTGTCTCAATTTCACGGACTCCGGGAAGGTCGATATCCTCTTCGGGAAAATCAAGATACGCCTCGATAAAAGCCAAAGAAGTAACAATCCCTTCCTTAACGGCTGCAATCCTTTTAGAAAGAATGCCTTCCCGCTGGTGCTGGGCCAAGGCGAGGGCCGCTTCCGTCTTGCCCCGGATAAGTTCGATTACGGCCTCAGCCTGCAGCAGATCAATTCTGCCGTTGAGAAACGCCCGTTTTGTAAATTCACCCGGTTCGGCGAGTCGAGCCCCGGCTCGAAGCACCAACTGGAGAACCCGTTGCACGATAAGATAACCGCCATGACAGTGTATTTCAAGCACATCCTCACAGGTGTAAGATATGGGAGGAGGGATAGGGAACCTCATCGACCGGATTTTTCGTTCCTTCAGGGTTGTTGATTTCATCAGTGTCAAAGTCTATGGTTTTTTAGGCTTTGAGCGTTGGCCGACCTGGAATATCAGTGATGCTTCTTTGGTAATCAGTGGAATATTGCTTGCCATAACGATTCTACTTACTCCAACAGGAAAAAAGGATACAAACGATGTCTAAGAA
>JAQUHM010000351.1 GCA_028683595.1 Geobacteraceae bacterium
TGATGGTCACACTGTTTTTTCTCCCCCAACTCTCCTGTGCGTCAAACATTACGCTTGACGATACAGCCTGCGGCACCCGGCAGAGCCTGACCGTTGGAGACGTGCTGGAATTACGCCTGCCGGGCAATCCGACCACCGGCTATACGTGGCAGGTAACCGCTCTTCCTTCTTTGCTGTTTCAGCAGGGAGAGCCTGTCCACCGCAGTGACAGTCAGATGCTCGGGGCCGGTGGCGTCACATCCTTCGCATTCAGGGCAACCACACCGGGTGACGCAACCCTGGAGCTGGTCTACCGGCGTCCCTGGGAACTGGATACCCCGCCTCTGAAAACGTGTCGTATCCAGTTGAATCTTCAGGCGCTCGCAAAGGTCTGCTACCCGATTGTCGACAACCACCTGCATTATTTCGACTTCACCCAGCAGAGCGATGGTTTCCCCGCCCTGGTGAAGGCAATGGATCAGGCCGGTGTGGACAAGGTAGTGGTCTTCGGCATGCCAATTGTCAAGATGTGGCCGGAGCATGAGCCGATTCGACCGGGCTATTATCTGGATACCGATGCCAGGGCGTACTATTTCTCCGCCACGGACCTGCTGCTTGCCAATGAACTGCTCCGGCAGCCGTCAGAGATACGGCAGCGCTTCCTGCCCTTCCTGGGGGGTATTAATCCGCTGGACCAGAATGCCGCCGACTATCTGGAACTGGTGCTGAAGAGCTACCCACCGGGTTTCTGGGAAGGTATCGGAGAAGTCATGTCACGCCATGACGACCTGACCGCCTTTACCTATGGTGAGCCGACACGCGCCGACCATCCCGCCCTGATGAAGGTCTACCGCCTTGCCGCTGAAAGAAATCTGCCGGTTTTGATCCATCACAACATCTCCTCAGTCTCGATGCAGAACCCAATTTATCTGAAGGAGCTTGAAAACGCTCTGCGTGAGAATCCGCGTACCCGCATCATCTGGGCCCACGCTGGTGGCTGAACTGCGCCGCGTGCTTGCTACCTATCCCAACCTGTCGGTGGATATCTCCTGGGTGGTGTATCCGGACTACATCGGCAAGGACAACCAATCGCTGAAAATCTGGGCCGCCTTGCTGGAAGCGTTTCCAGATCGCTTCATGATCGGATCCGACAAGGTTGGTCACTGGGGCGGCTACCGGGAGGAAATCAGGAAGTACGATCCGCTGCTTGCGCTGCTAAAGCCGGAGACGGCCCGCAAGATTACCAGGGAGAATATCCTCGTGATCATTGATGCGGAATCTGTTGTCGAACATGACAAGGTCCAATCCGGAAGAGGGGCACAGTGATGATCGTGAAAACGGCGGGGCAAAAATAGGATCGTCAGGAGAAGCGAAGTCAATGGGGTCTCCCATAGGATTTATTATGCGTTGAGGTGTAAACTAAATATTAGTAAAACCTGCCCCCATTGTGTCTCATCCATTAATTGTATTGTTTTTGAACGGAAAAAATTACTGTTTACTTTGTCTGGTAAAGCTTGCAAATATGCAATTCAGACCCAATATAATTCCCCATCCGGTATTCACCCACTAACGCCCTCAAAACTGTATGTCGGGTTCCGTTTGGCGGCGATCTCTAAATATCGATGGTTTCTTGCCCATATTCCTGGCACAAGCAGGCCTGATTTCGTCAAATTTCCGAACGTTTTCCACAAAGGGGACATGTCGTTTTCCCGCCATATCCCGCCTAACAAATTGTCAAGGCTCTCTTCCACCGTGAAGTACCCGTTGAAGCGTTCCAGCAGCTCCAAAGTTATGTCACGGTCAATGATCTGATAGTCCGGCTGTCCATTCTCAGATAGGTACACCAACGCAACGGCGGTGTCTTCCTCCAACTTCCACATTTCCGGAGCTGGGAATTCCCCGGTTTTCAGTAGGGCGAGCAAACGGTCGACTCGATACTTCAGAATGACGATTTCAACCTTTTCCCGTTGGAATCGAAAGGTTTCTTTTGCCCAGTCTCCGCCATGAAAGAATGACATGGGTACAGGTCGAGCGACCGATACCGTTTTCCCCTGCTCAGGCGTCGCGATTTCGGCCAGAGTCGACTCCAGCCGGAAAAGCTCGGTGATTACTTCGGTGCATTCGGGTATGCGGCAAACTTCACCGACAATGGTTTTCAGCGACTCCCGCATACCGGCGAGAACCGAGCTGTACTGCCATGACTCGCCGTACATAAGATCGAATGTATCCCAAACTTTTTTGCCGATATTTTTGCAAAGATCCACCGGTCGCTCTGAATTGAGTCGCCATAATGACTGTGCGGTATGTGGATAACGGATGAAAAAATCGACTCCGTGACCCGTCAGGCGCGCTGAAAGCATTTCCTGTACGGGAAAGGTGTCATTTTTAAAGACCGACCTTGGCGCCGTATCGGAATATACGATTCCGTCTTCTTTAGCAGACAGGAACATTCGTGTTCCATGGATAATCGACGTCTGGTACAAGCCTACGTTCAATCCCCGCCGAAGAAGAAAATCGATTGATTCTTCAAAAGATGAAAGCTGATCGCCGGGCAAACCGATAATCAGGTCGGCGGAGCCCGTGGTTTTAACCTTATGCTCTCGAAATGATTGAAGGCAGCGATCAAAATTTCCGGTGGACCATCTCCGACGACCAAGGCGCTTGAGAACCTTTTCATTGGTACTTTGCATGTCCAGCTCAACGGAAATTCCAGCGTCCCGATAAAGGTCGAACAGTTCGTGGTCGAAATAGTCTTGATTGTGGTAACAAACAATCTCCGTGTTCGATTGGTACCGTTGTTTCTCTTTGAGAATATGCTCCAGGATCTGCTTCGCGGCGCGGAGGCTGTAGCCGAACATCGCGTCTATGATAAATAACCTGGCGATATTTCTGGAAAGAACCCATGTCAATTCTTCGCAGACACGCGCCATGGCGAACTTTGATCGCGATGTGTCGCCGTTTCCCCACTGACAATACGAGCATTTCATATAGCAGCCACGGTATGTCTCCACAAGCGCTCGCGGGAAAACTCCCTTCTTAAGCCGGCTGCCCTCGAATCTATCGAAAAGATTTTCCGAAATCCAACCTGTCAGGTATGGTGAGGGATAATTCAATACCGTCTTGCCGGGACGGTCAGGTTCGTGGATGACCGTCCCGCCGTTTCTCCAGCTGCATCCGGAAACGCCCTGCGGGTTTTCGGACTGTTCCAGTCTTCGGACGATTTCCACCAGAGTCGCTTCACCTTCACCCCTGACGGCCGCGGTAACTTCTCCTCCCGCAAGAAATTGCTCGATCACCTCGGAAGTCCCCACCTCCGGTCCGCCGATGATGATGTGAGTATCAGGATAAAGTTTGTTTGTCAGGGAAATCAATTCCCGGATTATCAGGATGTTCCAAAGATAGATCGAAAAAGTGATTATATCCGGATGGGTACTTTCAACATGGGCAATGTATCGCCATATCTCGCCATTCTTTTGATTGTAGGTATTGAGTTTCGAAGTATTCAGGGTGAGAAGTTGGATATGATGTCTTTTGGTTTCCGAAGCATCTGCTAACCGGGCTGCCAGACAATAGCCGGCCAGAGGAAATTCGAGCGGAACCGAGACGATAAGTATTTTCATGCTTCCGCACCTCTTCTGCCGGAGATATCTGGCAAAGCAATTGGCAAACACTATGAATCGAGATTCAGTTCCCGATATTTACAGCATGCACAAGGTATCGACCTCGTATTTCCTGACATCGTAAATAAGGCCCTTCACCAGCTTTTTATACAGCTCGCAGGTGTCTTTTTCCACCACATTGATATCATGGTATTTTTTCTCGAGCGGTCCGAGGCAGAACCCGGAACAGAAATTCTCTATTTCGCAATTCTCGCACGCCGGAGCGTTCCTGAAGGCCCTGAGGGAATATTTTTTCCAGTTTTCCGAAGAGAGCAGGGCGGGCATGTCCAAAACGTTGCCGAAATATCCGGAAGAACCTTTGCACGCAAATGCGGCTCCGTTCGGTTCGACACTCAGTTGACATCCCGTGGCGGAACAGGTCTTGTAGC
>JAQUHM010000352.1 GCA_028683595.1 Geobacteraceae bacterium
ATGGAGTATTTCGAGATTCCCTTCGAAGGAACGGTTCTTCCGGGATTCTTTCGTATGGCTGCTCCGGGGTCAAAACCTGCCAAGACCCTGATCATGATCGGCGGCGGTGAGACCTTTGCCGAGGACTTGGTCTTCTATATCGCCCCTCAGACCCATGACCGTGGCTATAACTTCATGACCGTGGACCTGCCGGGGCAGGGTCTCCTGCCCTTGGCAGGGAAGCCCTTCCGGCCCGACATGAATATTCCTATGAAGGTTGTCGTCGATTATGCACTCAGCCGTCCCGATGTGGACCCCGCGCGGCTGGCCTCGTACGGATACAGTGGCGGCGGCGGGTTCGTGCCCCAGGCCGCTATGCACGATCCGCGGATCAAGGCGATTGCCATGAGTTCCGGAGTTGTCGATGCCTACCCGCTTTTTTCCACGATGCCGGTAGTCCTGGCAGATAAGAAGGAAATCGATTCCTGGACAACCTTTCATGGCAACATCGTCAAAGCAATCTGCTGGCGCTGGGGCGTGCCGATGGACAAGCCCTCCGGACTCGCGAAGGCCAATAAAGGGTTTACCTTTGACCCTGCCAAAATCACCGTTCCGGCTCTACTTATTGTAGGCGAGGGGGAGTACAAGAGCGAAGAGGTCAAGCGGCAACAACAGGTCTGCATGGATAAATTCCCCAATCCCCTGAAGAAAATGGTGATCACTCCGGCGAACGAAGGGGCATCCAATCACTGCGTGATGGAAAATCGCAGCCTGGTGAGCCAGGTGCTGTTCGACTGGCTGGATGATGTTTTCAGGTAGTTTTCATCCGGGAATTCTTTGCAGGGGCCGGGTTGGAACTTTCCCGAAGTCTCTCGTAATCGGTCACCACCCGTTACACTGATCAGCTAATATGCTGGTTTCATGCAGTTTTCTTGCTGTTGCAATCGTGCAATGAAGCCGTACGAGAGACTCCGTGCAAGTCCCAACCCTCCACGGAACAGTACTATTTCAGTTTCCGGATGGAGACCAGGTAGGAGTTGCTTTGCCACAGACATCAAACCCAGAGACTGGGAGGACCGCGTCACGGTCAAAGGTGGCATGAAGATGGGATGCGAGCCTGGAGAGTTTATGTCCGGGTACGCTAGAAATATTCTTTGGGGTCGCATCCCGATTAATTTTACTGTCGATGGACATAACCAGCTTCTTCGCACCGTTTTCTGCAGGGGTTTCCCCTGATTTATTCTGCAACCTTCTTTCCTAAGTGTTCTGTGCGACTACTTCCGCCCTTGTAATTCTTCCGGGACTCCGCGGTCGCTTCACCCTGAGCCTCAATCCTGCTACTATGTGTCGCCTCGAAATTGTCCGCTGGCAGTTCCACGATCTTACGGTCCAGAGCCGCATTCCTGGACATTTTTCTCAAAAGCAAGAGGACGTCGTGCAGGCCAGGTTCGCTTCCGATGCCGAAAATTTCTTTCACGAATAACGGTTATATGGGTAGACAACCGGCTCTTTGCTGTTTCCAGCTATTTATTAATTCCGCCGTATCTGCTATTCTCTGGAATCGGAGGCAAGATGTCGCTCGGTAGAAGTGTTGTCTCGCACCGTGTGTATATGCTCTTGCAGATCAAACAGAAAAGGAACAAACATGTCATCAAGTCGTTTTGTAATTACTGTTATCGGTTTGGACAGGGTGGGCATCGTGGCAGGCATCAGCCGGGTCATGGCCGAACATAATGTCAATATTGCGGACATCAGACAGACCATCATGGACGATCTTTTTACCATGCTCATGCTGGCCGAGGTTACGTCTGAAAACGTTGATCTGTCCGCTTTCCAGGAAGCCATGTCAGCGATCGGCACAGAGTTGGGTGTGCAGGTAATCGTGCAGCATGAAGATGTTTTCCGTTTCATGCACAGGATATAAGGAGACCCAACCATGCTTATCCACCCGGAAGAGATCCTGGAAACCATCAAGATGGTAACCAATGAAAACCTGGACATCAGGACGGTTACCATGGGCATTAACCTGCGTGGTTGCTGCCATCCTGATATTGCGATCTTTAACGAGCAGATTTACAATCGTATCATGCGTTGCGCTGAAAAGCTGGTCAGTACTACCAATGACATCCAAAACCTCTATGGCATACCCATCATCAACAGGCGGATCTCGGTAACCCCGATCGCCATCGTGGCCGAAAGCTGTCACGCAGACCATTTCTGCTCCGTAGCGGAAACTCTGGACCGGGCGGCGCAAGAGGCGGGCATTGATTTTATCGGTGGCTTCAGCGCCCTGGTGCAAAAAGGAATGACCCCCGGCGACCTGACGCTCATTACTTCCATTCCGCAGGCCCTGGCATCGACGAAAAAGGTCTGTTCTTCGGTCAACGTGGCGACCACCAAGGCCGGTATCAACATGGATGCTGTGGCCATGATGGGTCACATTGTCAAGCAGACGGCGGAGTTGACCCGTGATCGTGCCGGCATCGGTTGTGCGAAGCTGGTGGTTTTTGCCAATGCTCCCGAAGATAATCCCTTCATGGCCGGCTCTTTCCACGGCATTGGCGAGCCGGATTGCGTGATCAACGTCGGTGTCAGCGGTCCCGGTGTGGTGAATTCCGCGGTACGCGCGCTGAAAAATGCCGATTTGGGAGATATCTCGGAGTGCATTAAAAAAACGGCCTTCAAGATCACCCGCATGGGTGAGATGGTAGGGAAAGAGGTGGCCCGCCGGCTCAATGCCCAGTTTGGCGTGCTTGACCTGTCCCTGGCGCCGACTCCTGCTGTTGGTGACAGCGTGGCCGCAATTCTGGAAGCCATGGGTCTGGAGAGCTGTGGTACCCACGGTACCACTGCGGCCTTGGCCCTGCTCAACGATGCTGTTAAAAAAGGCGGCGCCATGGCTTCGTCTTCGGTTGGCGGGTTGAGTGGTGCGTTCATACCGGTAAGCGAGGACCAAGGCATGATCCGGGCGGTGCAGCGTGGTTCTCTCACCCTGGATAAACTGGAGGCCATGACCTGTGTCTGTTCCGTCGGCCTGGATATGATCGCCGTGCCGGGAGATACGTCGGCTTCTACCATATCGGCTATTATCGCCGATGAAATGGCCATCGGAATGATCAACAAGAAAACTACTGCAGTGCGTATCATCCCGGCACCGGGAACCAGGGTAGGGGATATGGTGGAGTTTGGCGGCCTGCTCGGAACTGCTCCCGTCATGCCGGTACACAACTTCAGTTCGGAGGTCTTCATCGGCCGTGGCGGGAGAATCCCTGCTCCCATTCAGGCCTTGACCAATTGACAGGAATTGTTCTGTTCCACTGGATTTTAATGCGTTCTGTCAGGCTGAGGAACAAGCCAAGGCCGGCATTATTGCCGGCCTTGGCTTGTTTACTACCGTTCAACTACTGAGGTTGTCAGTGGTGGTGCTGCTGATTGATTTTTTAAATGGTCTGCTGTGTAACGGAAAGTTCCAACAGCAGCAACATCTTCCGAAGTTTTATTGATAGTGAGGGACTTGCTGCCGCGAAGTTGGCCAATCAAACCCGCCATCCGGGAGCGAAAGGGAAATAATGAAAAGATCCGGCAAAAGAATCGTGTCTATCATTTTCGCAGTCGTGTTGACGGTTTTCGTTGTGATTATGGAATTTTCACTGCGCTTTGCCGAGGCATTTTCACCAACTGCGTATAGATACATCCAGCGTCTGTTCGAAAATCATCCGTTCATATTCGGTTCTCTCTGGATTGTTATTATGGTGTCAGGGGTGTCTGTTGCTTATATAAAATATTCGGAGCAGAAGACAAAAGGCAGACTTGCTGCGCTCCTGTTTTGGCTGGCGATTTTCCTTATTATTCTGATCTATGGTCTGTACCATATTTTTTAAACCATTCTGACCAGTGCACTGTCGGACTGACCTGCAGCAGTTTTGCCCGATGGTAGTGTCCGGTTCCGGCATGTTTCATGAAAGTGTCTCCGGACGCTCAGGACCGATACTCTCCCTTTCTCCAACCAGGAATATTGGATAAAAATTTTCCG
>JAQUHM010000353.1 GCA_028683595.1 Geobacteraceae bacterium
AGTATTATATCTTTATTTGTCAAGATAAATATCAATGTTTTATACACTACATGCAAATACCTAAAAAATAATTCCGCCAGTTATCCTGTGTACTTAGCGGAATTCAGGTGTTAAAGTTGGGAACCCACGTGGAAAATGTGCTATCACAGCCTCTGTTTGAGAAGCTGATTGCGGCAAGTGTATATGACCTGAATCAGGTGATGAACGAGCGAGGTAGCCACGTCTACGTGACAGCACCATCGGCATTCCACAAATTTGTCGATCCTATGGTAGATGACTGCTTTGACATGGCAAAGTCACTTGTCGCGGCACTAACCTACGGCATGACATCACGATCCGCTTCCCAAGGGCGAATTAGCATGCTTCCGGCTCTTTTGGACAAGCTAATCTTGGGGAGAGAAATTGGTCCCGCGACAGCAATTGGGCAGGACTACCGTGTGCTCGAAGTGAATCGGGTAGTAAAGTTGCGCCAGGATCTAACCTATACTGGAAGGTTCTACATGAAGCTATTGAAAAAAGAAGTCGGCCAACTTGCTCTGTATGTTCTGACCCAAGGAAACGCCTATGAGCAGTCACTTACAGATTTGCACAGTGCGCCAATGTCGGGTTACATAGGGCCAGAGGAGAGCCGGACCTCTGTGAGGAAAAAGCAGTCACCTATGAGTAAGAAGACGACACGGGATGTGCTTGAGGCTGTGCGCGGTGGGCGGTCACTCCGATGAACAACAAGCCACAGATACCCAAAGGCGCTGTTCTGGAAGAGGTGTTACGTGCGTACTTCTTACGCGCGGGTTTTTTTGTTATTCGCGGTGTCCCGTTTCGCTTTGCAGATGAAGACCTTACTGATGTCGATCTTTGGCTTTATGAGAGGCCGACAGGCTCTTCTCGGCGAGTTCAGATTTGCGATATCAAATATAAACAACGACCAAAAGCTGTTGAACGCATCTTTTGGACCCACGGCCTAGCTGATGCTCTGGGGGTTGATGGTGCTTACGTAGCGACCACTGATAAGAGAAAGAGCCTCCGTTCGGTCGCAAAGAAGTTAGATCTGCAGATAATTGATGGAACTGACATTCAGCGTATTCAGAATAGCTTATCTACCCTTTATCCAGATCGTATTAGAGATGAGCAATTGATACAGGAGCTACAGGTTGTCGATAAGGAGTTCCGTAATAAAGCTCTGCAAGAGGCTAGGATTGATATTCTTTCGGCCCTTTCCGAAGGCTTTGGTGCTCCATCTGGCGTACGGGCCTTAGCAGTGTTTTGCCGCCTAGCCTCGGCATCTGTAAGTTATCATCCAAATTCTAGAGCGGCACGTGCAGCTGGCCGGCTGGCCTATTTGTCAGCTGCGATTGTCTGCGAGAGCTTAGATTACGTTAGTATAGGTGCCGCATTCCGAACAATGGAAGAAAGGCGAGAATTAATCATAAATGCTGTGCGATTCGGCGCCTTAAGCAACGAGGATGGACAGCAGACACTCAGATTGGCTATCGCTTTGGTGGAGAAATATGCCCCAGGCGGTCGGGGGGCAGCAACAGCAGTTAAAGAGGGGATAAAACGCGATCTTGAACAGATACCAGCAGAGATAGTTGCGGACCAAGCGGTACGACTTCTCAAATTCGATCAACTGTTCATGACTGGCCGAGAGTTCGAAATGGCGAGCTATCATGTTTCACTTCCCCCATTCGATGACCTTAGTGTCTCCACGAAGTCGATGCTGGGTGCATTGCTGGACTACGCTGGGATAGACCGGGAGCAATTTGCAAACGCTTGGCAGGCAGAACCAGTAATAGAGACACCTAAGAAAATTGATGAGGCTATTGACAAAGAAGCCTCCCCACAACATAGCCTCTTTGGCGACAAATGATCTGTAGAAACATAGGGGTGATACAAACAGTGGACAGGCTACGCAGCCTGTCCACTGTTTCGCATTGCTTAGTCGTCGGCGAATGTGCGAGGAATTCCGGGGACTAGGAATTCCTGGGACCGGGAATGGGGTAGAGTAGAACCTTAGGGGTCAGGTCTTGAAATATAAGTTTTTCGGTGGACCGGTTGTCCATTTCGAGGGCAAAAAAGAAAAAGGTCCCTGGCTGAATAAGCCTGGGACCTTTTTCTTTTCAGCATAAAAAAAGCGGGACATAAATATTTTTATCTAATTAGCAATAAGTTTAAAGCTCCTTAAGAATCTGCCGATAAGGTAAAAAACATGTATTTGGGAGGCGCTGTATTGCGGCGCTTGACCCAATTAAAAAGGAGAATGAAAATGAAAAGCCACGTTATTCCCGCTTTGCTTGCCGTGCTATCATGCTGCTTGATTTTTGCCGGATGTGGAGGCAATACAAACACTGCAACAGCCATTGATTATTCAAAGTCAGCCAACTGGCTGTCTCTGCCTTCACAGCTTGACCCTGTACAAAATGTCGATGTCTTTTACGTGTACCCGACCGAGTACTTTGCAGGATCGACTGGTCCGCTTATCGGCGAAATAAACGATGCCAACATGGTGGCTGGCGCAAAAAACGCGTTTCAGAAACAGGCTACCGCATTTGCCTCCATTGGTAACATCTATGCCCCGTACTATAGACAGGCAGACGCCGTCTACACCCTGGGATTGCAGACCATAGACGACGTTTATAACTTTATCGGAGGGATACCGGCGACGGATGTGATCTCGGCATTCGATTATTACATCAAAAATTACAATAACAATCGACCATTTATCCTAGTGAGTCATTCACAGGGTTCGACGGTGGTCGCGCTACTGCTGCAGAACTATATGAAAGCCAATCCCGATGTGTACAATAGAATGATTGCCGCGTATGCCATCGGCTGGTCCTTCACGCCGGAATATTTTGCCAAGAACACCCATTTGAAATTTGCGCAGGGCCCCGATGATACGGGAGTCATTATTTCATACAACACTCAAGGTCCGGGCTTTACGGGAAGAAATCCGATTGTATTCCCCGGCGCCATGGCTATCAACCCTATTACCTGGACCACGGCAGGAGACTTGGCAACGGTCAATCAAAGCTCCGGGTCCCTTCTCCTGGATGCCAGCGGCAACGTCATCCTCCCGCCACAGTTGCAGCCTAACTTTGCTGATGCTCAAGTAACCCGGATCAATCCAACTACAAGCGCGGTCGATCCCTTGTCTGATACGAGCGTATTGATATGCTCCAGTGTTGACCCGGCAAAGATGGTTTTAGTCCCTAACATACCAGCAGGCTTTTACCATAACTATGACTATCCGTTTTATTACTATGACATTGCAAAGAACGCGCAAAACAGGGTTAACAAGTTTGCAAGTCCGTAAACTCCGCTCATGCGAGAGTATGGAAGCGTCAAGGCTACACACTTCGAGGAATAGGGGAACCAGGGATATTACTTCGGCAATTAAACATCACAACCCTGATGTAGGGGCTAGGCGTGCGCCCCGATTGGGCGAGGCACGCCTAGCCCCTACAATTGATATGTTTAATTGCCCCAGGAATACTCCCCGGCCGGAATCCCAGGGATATTTTACTAGATTCAAAAGGCGGCCAATCGGCCGCCTTTGCTGTTTTAGGACAAAAAGAAAAAGGCCCCTGACTGTATAAACCTGGGACCTTTTTCTGTTCAGCATCGGCAGCAGTTTGATGCCGCCAATTTCTATTCGGTTACAGCCTTTTTTACTCCGCGGTCGTCGGATCGATCATGCGTTTGACCTCGGCCACGCTATTTGCCGGGAAGCCGCCATTACGGGCATGCTCAAGCACCAGCTCCTCGTTGGGAGCAATATAAATACAGTAAATTTTGTCTTCTGTAACGTAACTCTCCACCCATTGGATCTGCGGTCCAAGCTCGCTCAGAACGCTGCACGACTTCGGAGTAATGGGGGTCAAGTCTTGACGGCCTGTTGCCTAAACAACTTTTCTAGGTCAGCCCAGATGTCAGCCGTTGAATGAATCCGTAATTATCTTTGATTCCTGCTCTTTGAAAAAACAGACCTAGGTTCATATAAAAAGCCCATA
>JAQUHM010000044.1 GCA_028683595.1 Geobacteraceae bacterium
GGTTCCGACGAGACTTTATCGACATGAATCGGAGCAATACCCCAAATTCGGGCAATGGCATTGAAAGCCTCGGCGGCACTCTCCCCTTCGGTTTTCGCCGCCAATTGAGATTGCAGATCCGGCAAAGCACGCTGTTCAGGCAGGTGGGAAGCAGCCTTGTCAACTGAGGTCTCTCGGGAAGAAGCAGAAATCTCCGTTGTTGCCAAATGCCCCCCAAAGACTCCGTACAGTCCGAAAACCGCGAGGATAAGAATTGCCGCTACCGCAAGATAGCGGATAATGCGCAGCGGAAGGAAACGGGTCTCCTGTTTCTTCACATCATTTATCGCCGCAAAAACCATTCGGGCGGAAACCTCACGGCTCCCTTTCGTATAGGCGATCAGCAGAGCACGGTCACAGATGACATTGATGAGCCGGGGCAATCCGCCGGAGTAGCGGAAAATTTGTTTCAAAGCTCCCGGAGAAAATAGTTCAAGATTCTGTCCCGCAGCCACTTCCAGACGGTGCTCGATATATTCCACGGTATCGTTGAAATCCAACGGGCAGAGATGGTACCTGACCGTAATTCGCTGGCTCAGTTGACGAAGCTCCGATTTCTTCAGTTTTTCGCGTAATTCGGGCTGACCAACCAGCACAATCTGAATAAGTTTGTCCTTTTCCGTCTCCAGATTCGAGATCAGGCGGATCTGCTCCAATACCTGGGAATCAAGATTCTGGGCCTCATCGATAACAAGGACAACGGTACGACCCTCGGCATTCTGCTGCAGGAGGAAGTGATTCAGAGAGTGTAGCAGGGGAGAGTTATTTTGCTCTTCACAGGGGATACCGTACTCATGGTTGATGTTCTGGAGAAGCTCGATTGCGGAAAGAGACGGGTTGAAAATAAGGGCAGTGCGGTAGGTATCGCTATCAAGCTGATTAAGCAAAGATCTGAGCACCGTGGTCTTACCGGTACCCACTTCTCCGGTAAGTTCGATGAATCCGGCATGGGTGTCGATTCCGTAGAGAAGATGGGCGAAAGCCTCTTTGTGGTTCTTGCTGAGGAATATGAAACGTGGATTGGGGGTTATGGTAAAAGGCTTTTCTTTGAACCCGAAAAAACTGCTATACATGCTAGGCTCCCGACAAATGACTCACGAAGGAACCGGTCCAGAATCCCGATCGGATGATTTCCCTCAGGCCGGCATCCGGGAGGACCGGTAAAAAAAGAGTTGATATTCTTTACAGTTATGCCCATACAAAGTCTCGGCATTATATACCCGTTCCGAAAGGGACGGAAGCTTTTTTTCCCCGACACTGAGCAACCACAGCTGTCGCGTAAAAAAAGGAAGCCAGCATCAGGCCCTCCACAATAACGGCACAGGCATACCTCGTTAATGCTTTTACATTGTTTTTTGCACCTGTTTTGCTATTATCACACCAACGTTGTCACGCTTTCCGGCCTGCCTCTCCGTTCTTATTCCGATTTGATTGCAGAATCATTCCAAGGCAGGATAGAAGCATGTCGTTATTTTGTATCATGGGAAATACCTCAATGCGCTACCTGCTGCTTCCAGTTCTCATACTCTCTCTTCTTATCGCGCCTGTCTGTTCCGCCGCCACCCCAAATCACAGAAACGAGGCATCCTCCGCTCTTGAACGGATTCAGAAGAACGCACCACCCGACTCCCTTTACGATGAATACAACAGCATCATTGAAACTTTCTCCAAGGCTGAGCTCTTATGGGAACAGAACAGGCCTGATGATGCCGAAAACCTTTTTCGACTTGTCCTCTTGAAATCCTCCCTTTATGAAAAGAAATTCGATTCTCTGCAAAGGGAACCATTGGCACAACCAGCTCCCGTTTCCTTCAGACCGGTACCAGCTGAAAACCCTTCCACTACCATTCCCGCCCATATGCCCGAGCTATCCTTATCTCCTGCAACTGCTCCTTCAAAGGAGACAACACCTCCGGCAACAAACCCCGTTCCGGCCACTTCAGCCGGACAGTCCGCAGATGATGCCTTGCGGACGCCAGGAACAGCGCGGATGATCGTCGGAAACAAGCTGACCTATTCCGTCAGGAAAGGCGATTCCCTGCGCCTGATCGGCGCGAAATTTGGCGTAAACTGGAGGCTGGTTGCTCGACAGAACCGACTCAACCCGAAAAAACCCTTGAAGCCGGGGCAGAAACTAACCATCAACACCAAAAGAATTGTCCCGAAAATTGTTCAGGACGGCATTGTCATCAACATACCGGACCGCACCCTGTATTTCTTCAGAAACCGGAAAGTGGAAAAAGCCCTGCCCGTCGCTCTCGGAATGTCGACTTTGACTGATCTGGTGATCTGGCAGACGCCCACCGGAAAATTCAGGATTCTATCCAAAATAAAGGATCCAGCCTGGCATGTTCCGGCCTCAATCCAAAAAGAAATGGAACAGGAGGGGAAGGCGGTCAAAACCTTTGTTCCCCCGGGAGACGACAATCCCCTCGGCAAATACGCACTCAAAACCTCCCTGCCGGGAATTCTGATCCACAGCACTATCGCTCCTGAATCAATTTACACTTTCAGCAGCCATGGCTGCATCCGCGTCCTCGCCAGCAACATGGAGGCCATCTTCAATGAAGTCACGACCAACACCCGCGGTGAAATTATTTACCAGCCGGTTAAGCTTGCCCGCTCCGATAACGGTCTGATTTTCCTCGAAGTACACCGTGACATCTATGATCGCCACAAAAATCTGCAAGCACTGGCAAAACAACTTATTACCAAGAACAACCTGGAATTGCTGGTGGACTGGGACAAGGTAAATGCATCGCTGCAAAGGAAAGCCGGGGTTCCGGAAGACATTACCGGCTCCGCAACCCCGAAACACGTGCAAACCAGGAGCAATCAAACACCTGCCTCTTACCCCAGCAAACCCGATTTCAAAACTGCTTCACCGGCAATGGCTATTCATCCGGTTTCCAATTGATTGCCGCCTGCTCGTCCCAGGCATGAACCAGGGTTTTTTGTTGACCGCTTCACCAGTACATAGTATATATAAAAAGTTTGGTCCTCTCACCCCATCGGTGTGGGTTTTTCTCTGTGTTCCCGGCATCTTCGATCATATCACTTTACTAATCAGGAGGAGAGAATGCATTTTATTGACAAAATCAAGGCAAAGGCAAAATCGAACCCGCAAATCGTTGTACTCCCGGAAAGTTACGACGAAAGAATGTTGTTCGCTGCGGAAAAGATTGTTGCGCAAGGGATCGCTAAGGTTGTCCTGTTAGGGAACCAGGCAAAGGTCAACGAAGCGGCAACAGCCAAGGGAGCAGACCTCAGCGGTGTCGAGATTCTTGACCCCTGCACTGCCCCGAAACTCGAGTCCTATGTGGAAGCACTTGTTGAGATCCGCAAAAAGAAGGGGTTGACCCCGGAAGATGCCCGCAAGCTCCTGACTGCCGAGGACAATCTCTACTTCGCCGGCATGATGGTTCGGATGGGTGATGCCGGAGGCTGCGTGGCAGGTGCAACCAGCACCACCGGCAGCGTAATCAGATCTGCCATTCAAACCATTGGAACCACCCCCGGCATCAAGACCGTTTCCTCTTTCTTCGTCATGATTTCCAAAGACACGAAATTCGGTGAAGACGGTATCCTCTTCTTTGCTGACTGTGCCGTAAACCCGAATCCGGATTCACAGGCCCTTGCGGAAATAGCCCTTGAAACTGCCCGCAACTGCAAGGCATTCCTCGACGTGGATGCCAGGGTAGCCATGCTTTCCTTCTCCACCAAAGGCAGCGCTTCCCACCCCGATGTGGACAAGGTCACCAAGGCACTTGAAACTGCCCGGCAGCTCGACCCGACTCTCCAGATCGACGGTGAGCTTCAGGCAGATGCCGCCCTCATTCCCAGCATTGGCGAAAAGAAAGCTCCCGGCAGCCCGGTAGCAGGCAAAGCAAACGTTATCATCTTCCCCGACCTGGATGCAGCAAACATCGGCTACAAACTCACGGAAAGAATCGGCGGCGCCGAAGCCATCGGTCCGATCCTTCAGGGCCTGGCCAAGCCGGTAAATGATCTCTCCCGTGGCTGTTCCGTGGAAGATATCGTAAGCGTCGCGGCAATAACCGCTGTACAGGCACAGTAAACATCGCCTCCTGAAACGACAACGAATGACGCTCTTGGCAGGAACGGGATTCCGGACTTGCCAGTCATAAATCAATCACGTATCAAGAAAAAAGCCTCCCCCTGTAAGGGGAGGCTTTTTTTGTATCGCATAAAAAGGCAGCAAGCACCCATAAAAAAGGCCGGCAGATAGTGCCGGCCTTTTTGAAAGAAGGATCTCTTCTATCTTATTTGCCGTAATCTTCCCGTGAAAAGGAATATTCGAAGTTCATGTGATCGGTATAGCTGCCGTCAAGAATCGCGGCAACGTCCTCGGTGAAGACAAGCTCTTCATCCGTCGGAATAACGAAGACCTTGATCGGGGAATCGTCCGTTGTGATGAGGCATTCTTTGCCCTTGACCGCCGCACGATTCCTATCGAGGTCAAGGTGAATACCCATATGATCGAGACCTTCGCACGCCATTTCACGGATCTGCCAGCCACGCTCACCGACGCCGGCAGTGAAAACGACAGCATCGAGCCTGCCGAGAACTGCCATGTAGCTGCCGATATACTTGCGCAGACGATACGCTTCGATATCCATGGCAAGTTTGCAGGTCTTGTCACCCTTCTCGGCATGGGTCACCACATCCCTGCGGTCGGTATACTTGCCGGTAATGCCCAGGATACCGCTCTTCTTGTTGAGAATACTATCGATTTCAGTGGCAGACAGACCTTCGATCTGCATCATGAAGCCGGGGATCGCCGGATCGATGTCACCACAGCGGGTACCCATCACGGCACCTTCCAGCGGGGTCAGGCCCATGCTGGTATCAACCGAAAGGCCATTCCTGATGGCGGTGTGGGAAACACCGTTACCGATATGCATGGTAATGAGGTTGCAGTCTTTCGGCTTTTTACCCAGGAGAACCGCTGCCCTCTTGGAAACATAGAGGTGCGAGGTGCCGTGGAAGCCGTAGCGGCGGACGCCGTAGCGCACATACCAGTAGTAGGGCAGCGGGTAAATATAGGCACACTCGGGCATGGACTGATGGAAGGCCGTGTCGAAGATGGCCACGTTCGGGACATCCGGAAGAACGGCCATCATAGCCTCAATACCTGCAATATTGGGCGGATTGTGCAACGGGGCGAGATGCTGGACAGCCTTTACGGCAGCAAGAACTTTTTCATCAATCATCACTGACTGGGTAAACTGCTCTCCGCCATGTACGACACGATGCCCGACAGCAGAGATTTCCCGGATATCGTTGATGACACCATGCTCAGAATCGGTCAGGGTTCTGATGATCAGGTCCATTGCAACAGTATGATTCGGGCACTCATGCTCGACCTTGTACTTCTGACGACCCGGCACCTCCTGCTGAATGAAGGACCCTCCGACGACAACCCTTTCAACGACACCCTTTGCAATGAGCTCCTTGCGATCCCAGCTGTATAACTGGTACTTGACAGACGAACTGCCACAGTTAATGGCGAGAATATCCATTTACTTCCTCCTGTATGATAATTGTCTTAGTATGAATGTGAAGTGGTCGAGGTAATCAGAGATGCCAGGAACGACGACTATGGCGTTAACAGAGGCAAAGAAAAATAACCGCTATTATATACAATAGTGTTCCTCCAATTTCAACAGTTTTGTTAGCAGCCGTTCCTGTCATCGTACTCGATAAAAGTGTGCAACATCTCGATATATTTGGCAATAATGAAATGAAGAATAAAAGATGGGTGTGTTTTAGCGTGAAAAAAATTCACCTTTGGTAAGAATTTCATTATGAATAAAAATGTTTATTATGCCCAAACTAAAGTGAAATATCAGCAACCGAAATCACCCCGGGAGAACGAATTCATGAGCCGACAAACTGCACTGTAACGGCAGGGGAATTTTTCGCAGGAAGACTTGAAGCTTTTCCATGGCAAGGGCAAGATTATTCCCGGCATACCTGCTTAAACCCTCTCCATAACCAAAATCAACCCCGGGGATGGTCAACTGCCAGGCTGGAAGAGGCGCTCCTCGGAGAAGTTTCACATAGTGCAGGAGATCAGTAGGGGGAAAATGGTGTCCAAATGCAGGGGAACGTGCCTCTCCATCCACCGGGCGGATTGCAACCATAGCTCCCCCGTCGCAGTCGCTGACACAGGCATCGAGGAACAGGACCACCGCCACACCTGCCTCCGCCAGATCTTCCGCCAACTCCGGAACAAGCTGATGAGGAGTCATCACCCTCATATCATTCCGTCCGCCCCATGCCTCTACCATCCTGGCAAGGGCCGGACCGGCACCGTCATCCCTGCGAAGAGGATTTCCGTAACCAACCAGCACAATCATAGAGCACCTTACAATGGCAACCGATCCGCCTGTCCCCTACAGCCTCATGGGTACTGCAGGTCAGCATTTGCACGAAAGTTCAGTCACGCGAATACTCCTTCACCACAAGGCCATCAGGGGATATGACCCGTATCACCAGCGGCATCCTGCCGACAGCATGGGTCGAGCAACTGAGGCACGGGTCGTAGGCCCGAATGCCGTGTTCCACCCGATTGAGCACCCCTTCCGTCACCGAATCCCCATGCACATACTTTTTAGCAATATTGGTAATCGTCCGGTTCATGGCCAGGTTGTTATGGCCGGTTGAGACAATAAGATTGACGTCAGTGATGAGTCCATTGCGATCCACCGAATAATCATGGATCAGCGTGCCCCGGGGTGCCTCCACCATCCCGATCCCTTTCAGCCGATTCACACCCGCTTCGGCGCATACCCAGTCATCAAGGATGTCCTCTTCGTCCAGGGTCTGCCCGATCTTTTCCAGGGAGAACAGAATCTCTATCAGCCGGGCATAGTGGTAGTGGAAACTGCTGGTCACAGTGCGACCGTTGCCGAGACGACGAAAAGCCTCCAGTTCTTCGTCAGCCCTCGGCGTGCCTGCGAAGTCGCAGATATTGAGGCGCGCCAGCGGGCCAACGCGATACATCCCTGCATACTCGGACCGGTTATACGGACCCTCTGGCTTGAAGAAAGGAAACTTCAGATAGCTCCAATCCTCCGTGGCCTCCTCGATAAAGTCCCGGTAGCGATCGTTGGCTGCACCGGACTCAATCAGAGTTCCGTCATTGGCAGCAAAACGCAGCAGTCCGCCATACTGTTCCAACCCACCCTCAGGAGTCACCAGACCGGCAAACAGCGAAGGAAAATCATAGATTTCGATTTCGCCTACGAACCGGGCAAAACTCTGCTTGAGAAGATCAAGGGCAAGCTCGACCGTCTCGAAGGCTTCGGGAAGCATGACCTTGATGGCATCCCTCTTTTCCGCGTTCAACGGCTGACGAACACCGCCCGGAACGGCCCAAGCCTGGTGGATACTCTTATCGGCAAGTATCCGGATGATCTCCTGGCCCATGCCGCGCAAGCGAATTCCTTTACGGGCCACCTCGGGATAGTGCTGAATCAGCCCCATGACATTGCGTGTGGCAGGGTCATGATCAAATCCCAGCAGCAGGTCCGGGGCGCTGAGGTGGAAGAAGCTCAGGGCATGACTCTGGATGTACTGGGCCCAGTTGAAGATTCTTCGGAGTTTCTCCGCCACCGGGGGGATAGCGACACCCATAATAGCGTCACCGGCCTTTACCGAGGCAAGCGCATGGCTGGTCGGGCAAATTCCACAGATCCGGTTGGTGATTCCGGGCATCTCATAAAAGGGCCGCCCGACGCAAAACTTTTCAAAGGCGCGAAATTCCACCACATGCAGCCTGGCCTCGCTGACCTCTCCACAATCGTCCAGATAAATGGAAACCTTGGCATGCCCCTCGATCCTGGTAACCGGTTCAATACGCACGATAGTAGCCATAGCCCGACACTCCTTAGAGCTTGTCCAAAATATGCATTAGAGTCCTCCATCGTTATCTACGGACAAGCTCTTAACCAAACGTAATGGATTCGGCCGGCAACTCCGGCTTCTCACCCGCCAGTAGCGCGGTAACCGTTCTGAGAATACGATCCGGATCAGGCGGACAGCCCGGCAGGTAAAAGTCCACAGGAACGGCGGCATGGAGCGGGTAGACCTTGGGGAGAAGCACCGGCAGAACCTCCAGGGCCTCCGGACCCTTAGGGATGCTTCCCGGACCCGCCTGATAGACCTGGGTCAGCACATCATCGATTTTGAGCCGGTTGCGCAACTGCGAGGTATTGCCGGTAACGGCACAATCACCGAAACTGACCAGCACTCGGGACCGTTCCCTCACTTTCAGCAGCAGTTCCAGGTTCTCGGTATTGCAAAGGGCACCCTCCACCAGTACCACATCGACATTCTCGGGATATTCCTTTATATCGGCAAGGGGGCTGTACACCAGTTCAATCCGATCCGCCAGATCAAGGAGTTTTTCGTCAATATCGAGAAAACTCATATGGCAGCCGGAACAACCTCCCAACCAGACAGTCGCAATTCTCGCTTTGCTTGTCATAGGTAACTCCAGGTTTTTTTCTCTCTTCCGCCCCTTATCCAGTGGAGAAATCCCACCTCCTTTTCCATCTCGGCCACCGTCGAGCCTTTCCAGAACAGGGTCCCGGTCGGACAGACATTTACGCATTTGCCGCATTTCGTGCAGGTTCTGCTGGTGCCCCATTTCTGGTGCATATCGATAATGATCCGGTTTTCGATGCCGCGTCCTTCCATGTCAAGGGTATGCGCTCCCTCGATCTGGTCGCAGGCCCTGATGCAGCGCGTGCAGCTGATGCAGCGATTGTGGTCAAGCCCATTCCGTTCGTGGCTGGTATCAATAGGAGGAAGGTCGGGGCAACGATACTCAAAGCGGCTATGATCGACTCCGAGTGCCGCGCACAGGGTTCGCAACTCACAGGAGCCGTTTGCAACGCACACCGAGCAGATGTGATTCCGCTCCGAAAGCAAAAGCTCGAGGGTCATCTTGCGGTACTTCACCAGCTTTTCCGTGTGGGTCTGAATGACCATCCCTTCCTGGGCCTCGGTGACGCAGGCCGGCAGCAGGCGTCTCGCACCTTCAACCTGCACCAGACACAGCCTGCAGGCACCAACCGGGGTCAACCCCTCCAGGTGGCAGAGCGTGGGCAGTTCGACACCATTCTGACGACAGGCCTCCAGTAATGTTGCCCCCGCAGACGCGCTCCCTTCCACTCCATTTATAGTCACGGTGATAACTGACATCGATCGTCCTCCCCTTATCAGGGTCCCGTATGGTTAATTCGTTCCTTTTAATTCCGGTTCTTTTGACCCCCGGCTGCGTTGTGGCTCCTCGACAGAGCCCCGCTAAGCCTGTGTCGCCCCGCCTTGCCAGGAGCCAAAACCCCTCGGAATTAATGCGGTGAACTAACCGCACGGGACACTAGACCGTTACAGCTTCACCCCTTCCCGGATGCGTCGCGGCAACTCAGCTGCAAGCTCTCGCAACGGCACCTCGCTCATCACACAGACCCCGACCGGGCATTTTCTGTCACGGATGTGGGTCTCGTACTCCTCGCGAAAATATCGGAGCGTACTGAGCGTCGGATTAGGCGAAGTGAAACCGAGCCCGCAGAGGCTCGTATCCTGCACCATCTCGGCCAGCTCCCGGAGCTTCTCCAGGTCCTCCATGACAGCACTGCCATTGCAGATTTTCTCCAGTAATCCGAGCATCTGCGAAGTTCCAACCCGACAGGGAATGCACTTTCCACAGCTCTCGTCCCGGCAGAAGTCCATGAAAAACCTCGCCACGTCCACCATGCAGCTGCGGTCATTCATGATCACAAGGCCGCCGGAACCCATGATAGAGCCAAGGGCTGCCAGATTCTCATAATCGATGGGGGTGTCCAGATAGTCGGCCGGGATGCAGCCGCCGCTCGGACCACCGGTCTGGGCAGCCTTGAACTCTGCATGTCCGGGTATGCCGCCACCGATTTCGTACACTATCTCGCGGAGCGTAATCCCCATCGGCACTTCAATAAGTCCGGTATTATTGATCTCGCCGGCCAGGGCAAAGATCTTCGTTCCCTTACTCTTTTCCGTTCCGATACTTGCATACCAGTCGCCGCCCCGGTTGATGATCGGTGCGATATTGCCGAAGGTCTCCACATTGTTGATCAGAGTGGGAGAACCCCACAAACCGCTATTTGCCGGGAACGGCGGTCGAGGATACGGCTGCCCCCGGCGCCCCATGATAGAGGTCAGAAGCCCCGTCTCCTCGCCGCAGACGAACGCGCCTGCCCCCAGGCGGATGTCGACACGGAAGTTGAAGCTGCTGCCGAAGATGCGGTTGCCGAGAATCTCCGCTTTCTCCGCCTTCTTGATGGCCTTGGCCAACCGTTCCGCCGCCAATGGATATTCGGCTCGTACGTAAAAGTATCCCTGATCGGCCCCCACAGCATACGCGGCAATCGCCATCCCTTCCAGAACCAGGAAGGGATCAGACTCCATGGTAGTCCGGTCCATATAGGCCCCGGGATCACCTTCGTCACCGTTGGCAACGATATATTTCTTCTCGCCCTTTGCCTTTCGAACAAGATCCCACTTCAATCCGGTAGGAAACCCTCCGCCTCCGCGTCCCCGCAAGCCGCTTTTCTTAATCTCCTCCACTACCTGCTCCGGAGTCATTTCCTCAAGGACCTTGGAAAGTGCGGTAAAGCCACCCGTGCTCACATAGGACTCGAGACTTTCAGGATCAATAGTGGCACTATTGGCAAGCACCACCTTGAGCTGCTTGGTAAAAAAGGGAAGATCCCCGGGCAGGAGGTTTTCCTCTAAAGGTTTGTTTTCTATCACATGCTTTTCCAGTATCTGAACAACGAACTCCGGGGTAACGTGCTGGTAGATAATGTCTTCGCACCCCTTCCGACAAACCGTTACCAGCGGACCACGGCTGCACGGTCCGACACAGCCGGTGCGGATTATATCCACCTCTGCCTCAAGATTGCGTTCTTGTATCGCCGCCGCAAGAGCCTTGTACACCGCTTCGGCACCGGACGAGAGACAGGGCGAGCTGTAACAGACAAGCAAACGACAGGGAAAGGCACTCCTCTTTTCCTTTTCCTGTCTGGCCATGTTCCGCAGTTCTTCACGAGTCATTTTTTCTATCCCCCAGCATTTCCGGCTCTCAGCCTTTCAACACTTTTCGGCATTCCTCGAGCAGGGATTCGGACGTCTGCCTGGAATGCACCTTGCCATCCATGATGACCATCGGCGCCAGGCCACAGTTTCCCAGACAGCGGACAATATTGATGCTGAGCTTTCCGTCCGCCGTTGTCTCGCCGGCCTTGACACAGAACTCTCTCTCCATCGCCGCAACGATCTCTCCTGCCCGCTTTACGAAGCAGGCGGTTCCCATGCAGATATTGCAGGAGTGTTCGCCCTGGGGCTTGAGATTGAAATGATGATAGAAACTGGCCACACCGTACACCCAGCTCAGGGGAAGTTTCAATTCATGGGCGATATAGGTCAAGGTGTCTTCACCCAGAAAGCCGAAGGTTTCCTGGGCGGTGTGCAGAATCTCAATGAGAGCGTCCTGACTGTACTGGCAGCGTTTCAGGGCCCGGTCGACCTGGATATAGGGAGAATCCCCGGCCGATGCCGTAGCACTGCCGGAAGCTGCCTCCAGTGAACTGCCCTTTGTGCGAATTTCCGCCTCTTGCTTCAAGGAAGCACCCGTTCCCTTCGAAGTGGTGCCGCGCCCCTCCCTGATCGTTGCCGCAAGACCCGTGTTCAAGCTTTTCTCAGCGCCCATGGTAGTCCTCCTACACATATCGGGAAGCCTGTTTCACCTCTGTCGCAAAAGCTCCGGGCACCCCAATAGCCGCAACCTGACGAAAGCATTCCCGAAGGAAATACGTCCGTCATTATCAAAGGGGAAACTCACCCACCCAGTGATCAGTTGGTCTACATTCAAAAAATAATCAGGGAAGGACTTCAGAAAAAGAAAAACGGAAGGAAAAACGATATACTGATCACATACTGCAAGGGTACTTCCGAATTGTAGCTTGTCAAACGCGGCCATCAACAACCGGGAATGCCTGGCAAATAAACAGTTTACCCGGTAGACACTGAACAAAGCAGTGCATTTCAGGCGCATGTCACATTACTGTTTGATTCACGAGGGAGAATTCTTTTTTCAACAGAAATTTTTCAGCATAAGTAAAATTTTTCATTTGTGGTATATTTTATATACATTGCCACATAGATAGTGACTGCCAATTTCGCAGGGAGTTTCCCTAAGGAACGGCAACCGTGGCGCGGAGGCGTACGTTGGTACCCCGCACAAGCAAAGCCGAAGATTGACACCGCCAGGGGGATAAAACACCCTTTCCGGACGGAAACTAGATATTCACAGGATGCGTGTTGTACGCTTCGGAAGGAGGAGGATCTTATGAGTGAAACCTGGACTGAACTGGTGCATCAAATGCACACGATGGGAACCAGAACCGCAGAGTGCCTGTCTTTGTTGCAGAAAACTTTCATTTACTCTGATCGCGATTCGCTCAACCACTGCTCAGAGCAACTCTCTGCAATCAGGGCAGGGGTGCCGGAAATGTCGAAAAGAGTCGCAGCAATGGCCCGACAAGACCACGCAAAAAGCGTATATACTGACATCCCGAAGCGCTTTCTCGAGATATGCGACCAGCTGGAAATTCTTAAAGAAATGCTGACGAAAAAGATTGACGAAAATATCCTGTTCAGCGATCGGGCGATCACTGAAGTAAGTTTCCTCACACAGAGCCTGTTCGAGATACTGAACGCCGCGACAGACCTGGTGCTGGTGAAAAATCCCATCCTCATTCGCTATGTTCAGGAATCGGAAACCATGGTGGAAAAGGCAACCACTGAATACGCCACTCACCACGAAGAGCGGTTGATAGAAGGCTTATGCCTGCCGGTATCTTCGTCAGTGTTCCTCAAGATTCTCGAAACACTGAAAGGAATTGCCCGGGAGACAAAGAGTATTGCGGAAAGTATCTCAATGTAATTGCCGTGCCGCCCGGCTCAAGCCGAAAGGGGTTCTCTCGGCAAAAGGCAGCCGCCTCATTTCCGGCGTTTGCCATGGAGCCAGAGATTTTCGATGGGAATGGGTCTATAATGGACTGCCTCGCGGGTTGGAACACCTTCAAGACCGGTACTGAGACTGTATCCTCGGATAATTTTTCGCAACGCATCATCATCCATTCCCAGGAAAAGGTACTTTTCAACCGCTTCAAGGAATTCTCCGCCACGCTCCAGGGACTGTTCCCATAGCCTCTGGAAACCGCCAGCGTGCTCTTCTCCGGTTACCGGATGGCAATATGAGCTGAAGTGTATAATCTCTCCCGGCACCTCCGAATATCCCCATGGATAGAAGAGTGCGAGAAAAGACTGCATGCGTCCGGACAGGAATCTGTCAGCAAGGGAGAGCGACTTACCCAGCGTTGCCCTGCGGAACGCAGCATTCAGGATCATCTGTACCCGATATCCCCTCAGCAGAAAACGCCAGGAATCGGGATTGATGTGATAGGATTTTTCACAGGCAGTAAACAAAAAACGCATCAGCTCCCTGTTCAGGGCTCCTTTTCCCCTGATTTTTTGCATATACCTGCAGCGGGACAGACGCTGCGAAGATTGTTGAAGCATATAGAGATCAAGCCAGGCTTCAATAAGTCGGTGCCTGACCTGTGATTCCCTACGCTCAACCGGACAGTCAGCATAATAATTGCCGCTCACATGGTAAACATACGGGTGAATTGTCGAATCGAGGGCGATATGGGTCAGAAAACCGCAGACAAAAGCGGCTTTTTCCCCATACAGGGTGTCGTTTGGCGAATCCCGCAGAGTCTTCAGCATCTCATGGACCGGACCGCTGGTATCATTTCCTTCCGCACCATGGATCACGTCCCCCCAGCAAGGAGAAGAACTCGATTCGGAAGGCAGCCGAACCGCATAGAAAAAGGTATCTGCAACAATGGCGCCAAAATGGTATGCCGTGGAATAATCTCTCAACAGAGAAAGGAACCCACCACCGACGGAACCGGTAAGTCTTTCTGCCGTCTGCTCGGCACAGATAATGTGTGACAGTTCTTTACTCATTTCGTTGTCCCATTCACCTCTGTAGCAAAGAACGGCGGCATTTTCATCTCCAAGTCACTCTCCACCCTAGTGGCTGTCACCCAGGCAGAGCTGCAATGACTTCTGACGACCCTACCCTGATGCTGGTAGAAGACTAAATAAACGGAGGGCGCGACTCGTGGCGCGCCCTGCAGCAAACTTCTCCGTGCCTCCGGACAGTTACCAGATAGGCGATTCGATTTTCCCCGCCCGCTTGATGAGAACATCCACAATCGCCAGGTCAAAAATATTCGTGGCAGCAAGCTCAGGAGTTATCCGGGTAGCGAAATGCTGCCGGCCTTCCTGAAGTTCACCCTCAAGAATTTCAAAGATGGTATCGTTCCTTATCCCCTCGACGACCTTCTCCCGGTTATAGATAGCCACATCAGAGATGATGGCCCTTGCCAGCCGACGTGCATGATCCGGGTTGTCTATCAGACTCATTCCCTGCCCCCTTCGTCCTATCGTGTATTCAGTACGAAATAGATGCTGGCGTTGCCCCTTCTAACGAGCAGCACTACCGAACCTTTCCTCTCGCTTTCAGCAACTATCATGGAATACTCGGCAAGATTTCCTACATTCTTTCGATTGATGGAAACGATGATATCTCCCTGCTGAAGACCCGCTTCCGCGGCAACTCCCTCAGGGTCAACCTCACTGACAATTACACCCGATAAGCCTTTCGTGCGCATTTCGCGCGGAAGCTCTGTCACAGACATCCCGAGCCACGTTGCCGGTTGTGGTTCCTCGGGCTTCTCCTGTTTTGACGCGGCACTCTCAGCTTTTCCGATGACCAGAGGAAGCTTAACATCTTTCCCGTCCCGGAAAACCTTCACCTCGACACGTTTCCCAACGGACAAATCCCCCACCAGGCGCTGGAGTTGAGAAACTTCCTTGATTTCGATACCGTCGACAGCCACAATAATATCACCCTGCTTGATTCCCGCCTTAGCCGCGGGGCTCCCGGTGACAACCTCGTTGACGAGAGCTCCGGCCGCCTTTTTCAAACCAAAGGAAGCAGCAATATCATCGGTAACCGGCTGAATGGAAACACCCAGCCATCCCCGGCTGACGCTGCCCTTACTGATGAGTTGTTCCACCACGTGTTTGGCCATGTTGATGGGAATGGCAAAACCGATCCCCTGACCCGTAGCGACAATCGCAGAATTGATGCCGATAACTTCGCCATAAATATTGAGGAGCGGCCCGCCGGAGTTACCCGGATTGATCGAGGCATCCGTCTGGATAAAATCCTCGTACGCCTCGATCCCCATGTTGGAGCGGCCGGTGGCTGAAACAACACCAACGGTGACCGTTCGGTCGAGGCCAAAAGGATTACCGATCGCAATGGCCCACTGTCCCACCTGCAGCTTCGAGGAATCACCCAGAACCGCCACCGGCAGAGGCTCCTTGCTATCGATCTTGATAACGGCAATATCGGTTTTCGGATCGCTGCCCACGACTTTGCCGGTGTATACGGTGTCGTTCGAAAGCTTGACCTTGATGGTTTCGGCATCCCGAACAACATGATCGTTGGTAAGTATGTAGCCGTCACGATTGATGATGAACCCTGATCCGAGGCTGGCATCTCTGCGATAGCGGGGTTGATTGCCATCGGAAAAATCGTGGAAGAACGGAGAAAATTGAAAGAGTGGCTGGACGAGTTTCTTCTTGGTGATGGTGGAAATATTGACAACAGAGGGAGTTACCTGCTTCACCAGAGAGGTGAAAGCCTGCTGGGTAGCCAGGATATCCTTCGGCACAACCTTGACCGGAGCATCCGCCGTTCCCTTGCGATTGGATTCGTAAAACAGGACCCCGTCCTTCTTCTCGCACCCGAAAGAAAGCATCAGGGTAAACAGTACAACAAGACAGGTTATGGAGCGAAATCCTTTCATAAATAAAACCTCGCCTAACGGTTGGAATTTCGAGGATAATTGTGGCTAGGGTAGCCAAAAAGCACCGGGATGTCAATGCAATTCCCCCCGGTTGGCCTCGATGGTCGGGCCTGCATCAGGCATGCATCCGCATCCGGCAGATTTCCCTTTTCTTCCCCTGGTTTTTCTGCTAAAGCAGACATCCGGTAGCCGAAAATGCAAATGTGCGCGTGCTTAATTGATGCAGTGCATGCCGAAGCCAGGTATAGTTTCGACACACTACCGTGTATCCCGGAGCCCCATGGAAAAAATCCTCCTCATAACCGGCATTTTCTGCTTTGCGTTGATTCTTCGTCGCGCCGGAGTAGTTCGGGAAAAACACCTGACCCGGCTGGTGCGCTATGTCCTATCATTCTCGCTGCCGTGCCTGACCCTCATGACCATCGGCTCCCTTGACTTGCGGAAAGCCCACTTCGACATTGCGGTCATCGCCTGGATCGTGATGTTCGCCGGTGCTGCGATTTCCTATGGCGTCGGAAAACTCATCCGGCTCGAAGACGCAAGACTGCGCGTATTCATTCTTGTCTCGACCTTCCCCAACACTGCATTGCTCGGCTACCCGCTCTCCTATGCGCTGTTTGGCGCAACCGGCCTCTCCTATGCCGTCATTTATGACCAAATGGGCATGTTCCCCGTTTTCCTCACCCTCGGATTTTTCGTTGCAGGAGGAAAGAAGAGTCTTTTCCACTGTTTTAAATTTCCCCCTTTCCTGGCGCTGCTGGCAGCGCTCGCCCTCAACATCGCCGGGATCAGGTTTTCCGGCCCCTTTGCCACGGTTCTGGGCTGGCTC
>JAQUHM010000045.1 GCA_028683595.1 Geobacteraceae bacterium
CTGAAAAAGTCTATCGGCGGCTATATGGCGATTCTAGGACGACTCGATGCCGTAGTTTTCACCGCCGGTGTTGGAGAGCGGGGGTGGCAGATTCGGGAGAAGGCCTTAGAAGGGCTTGGACATATGGGGATATTCCTGGATAAAGAAAGAAATCGCGAAGCGGTCAAGGGCAGTGAATGTCTCATTTCGACTGATGATTCACCTGTTAAGGTTTTTGTTATCCCCACTGACGAGGAGTTGGTTTTTACCGAGGATGTTGCCGCTATTCTAAATGGAAGTTATTCGGATCATATGGACTTCGAATATTCATTTGCTAGAGCTGACTTCAAGAATAATTGACGAATACGGTGCTAAAGGGGAGGGATATATGCAATTTATTGAAAAAATCAAGATGAAGGCGAAAGCAAACCCACAGACAGTTGTTCTCCCGGAAAGCTATGACGAGAGGATGATTTTTGCTGCTGAAAGAATAGTTCAAGAAGGCCTTGCCAGAATCGTGTTGCTTGGAAATCCAGACTCGCTGAAGAAGTTAGCTGCAGACAAAAGGGTCGATCTGAGCGGTGTTGAGATTGTCGAACCTGCGGTGTCACCCGAGCTGGATTTTTATGTGGACAAGCTGGTGGAGATTCGTAGAAGCAAGGGACTGACGCCGGAAGACGCCCGCAAGCTGCTGACGGAGCACGACAATCTCTACTTTGCGGGAATGATGGTTCGCATGGGCGCCGCGGGCGGCTGCGTCGCAGGCGCGACCAGCACCACCGGCAAAGTGATCAGGTCTGCGATCCAGACCATCGGAACAGCCGCGGGCATTAAAACAGTTTCGTCTTTCTTCATTATGATAACCAAGAATGAGTCCATCGGCGAAAACGGCATCCTCTTCTACGCCGACTGCGGAGTGAATCCTAATCCCGATTCGCAAGCCCTTGCTGAAATTGCCATGGCGACGGCACGCAACTGCAAGGCGTTCCTTGATGTGGATGCTCGGGTTGCCATGCTTTCCTTTTCGACTAAGGGAAGCGCTTCCCATCCCGACGTGGATAAGGTGACAGAGGCGCTTGAATTCGTCAAACGGATAGACCCGAGTCTTCAGATTGATGGTGAACTTCAGGGCGATGCAGCCCTGATACCCGGTGTCGGTGGGAAGAAGGCGCCTGGCAGCACTGTAGCCGGCAGGGCTAATGTATTGATTTTCCCTGATCTGGACGCCGGCAACATTGCCTACAAGCTGACGGAAAGGATCTGCGGCGCGGAAGCTTTCGGTCCGATTCTTCAGGGACTGTCGAAGCCAGTGAATGATCTCTCCCGCGGCTGCAGTGTGGATGATATCGTGAGCGTTACAGCGATCACTTCAGTACAGGCACAAGCCGTGTAAAGAAGGGTAAAATGTTTGCTGATTGAGAAAACTGTTGCAAATGACGAATCCTTCAAAATTGTTACCACAGTCTGTTTTTTCACTATAAGGGTAAATAATGAAGCTGCAAAAAGTTATCATCTCTTGCTGTCTACGTAATGGCACATTGATGATATGTGCATGGATGGGGATTATGCCGATCGGGTAATCCAGGTAATGTCGATAGTTATGGGACACTTCGAACTGTAACTGCATGCGTTGACAGAGTCTCTGCAGACCTGTTCTTTGAAAATACGATACTATCAGCCAAAGGCGCGTAAGAGGTAATCCCCTTGTTGCGGCGTGGAAAAGCAGCAGAGGGGTGGCTTCTGTTTATTCTATGACCTTGCTTTTTTTTCGTGGTAAGGCGTCATATGAGCGCATGATCGTGGACAGGGAGGATTAAAGGTGATACTCAAGAGTTATCGTGTTCGTAGGAGTGGGAATGAAGCGTATGAAATAGTGATTGAAAGTAACCATTCAGTGCCTTTCGTGGAACATCCATGAAACATGGAGATCGATATTCTGAAAAATCGCTTCTAAAATAGCACCTTTTGTGCTACTTTTCGACGAGCTCCACTATCGCGGTGCATCAACTACCGGACAATTGATCATGACACTTTACGCTTCGGAAAGTTAAAATTCCCAATGGCAAAAATCATCTGCATAGCGAACCAAAAAGGCGGCGTCGGAAAAACCACGACGGCGGTGAACCTCGGCGCATCTCTTGCCGTTGCCGAAAAGAGAACCCTCCTCGTGGATATGGACCCTCAGGGTAATGCCGGCAGCGGCGTGGGTGTCGAGAGGGATTCGCTCCGTGAAAATGTCTACCATGCACTTATTAACGATGCCGATCCGTTAGCTGCTGTAATGAAGACACTCCTCCCGGGCCTGGATATTCTGCCTTCCAGTGATGACCTCGCCGGTGCGGAGCTTGAGCTTGTTTCACTTCCTGACAGGGAACAGAGACTTGCCCGGATACTGACAGCCCTTGAGGCTTCCTACGAGTATATTCTCATCGACTGCCCGCCTTCTCTGGGGCTTCTGACCTTGAATGCAATGGTTGCTGCCAAGTCAGTGCTTGTGCCGCTTCAATGTGAATTTTACGCAATGGAGGGTCTTTCCAAAATATTGAAGACCATCAGGCTGGTGAAAAAGGGTTTAAATCCTTCCTTGGCGATTGAAGGCATCCTGTTGACTATGTTTGATGGAAGGAACAACCTTTCGCGCCAGGTGAGCGAGGAGATCCGCCAGCATTTTGGCGAAACCGCTTTCAGGACTGTAATTCCCCGCAATGTCAGGCTTTCCGAGGCGCCAAGCCATGGTAAACCGATTATTCTCTACGATATCTCTTCGCGTGGAGCCTCCAGCTATCTTGAGTTGGCTAAAGAGATCATTGAAAGGGAGGGAGTGAATGGTTAAAAAAACCGGCCTTGGCAGAGGCATGGCTGCCCTTCTCGAGGTTGTTGAGGATGAAGGTAGGAACTTTTTTTCCTGTCCCATCGAGGAGATCAAGCCCAACAGCGAGCAGCCGCGCAAGAAGTTTTCCGTGGAGAAGCTGGAGGAGTTGGCCTCCTCGATTCGTGAAAAGGGAATTATTCAGCCCCTGGTTGTGCGAAAGCTGCAGGAACATTACGAAATCGTGGCCGGAGAGAGGCGCTGGCGGGCAGCTCAGAAGGCGGGTCTCCGTGAAGTTCCGGTGGTTATCCTGGACGTATCGGATGATGCCGCTTTGGAAATTGCCCTTATTGAGAATATTCAGCGTGAAGACCTGAATGTGATTGAGCAGGCTGAGGCGTTTCACTCATTGATCGAAAAGTTTCACCTTTCCCAGGAAGAGATGGCGCGAAGGGTCGGCAAGGACCGCTCCACGGTTGCCAATTCTCTGCGACTGTTGAAACTTCCGCATGAAATTAAGAACGACATTCTTGATGAGCGGCTCACTATGGGCCATGCACGTGCCATTCTTTCCCTTGAAACTAATGAACTCATGGAGCAAGCACGCCAGGATATATTGTCAAAACACCTTTCTGTGCGGGAAACGGAGAATCTGGTCAAGCGCTTGAAGTCAAAGCGGCCTGCAAGGCAGAAGACTCTTCCTGCTCCCGAGATTACGGCTGTTGTTGACAGCCTCAAGCGTCGTTTTATGACAAAGGTCGCTATTCGTCAGGTCGGTAAAGGGGGTAAGGTCGAGATTTCCTATTCCTCAATGGATGAACTGACCAGAATTATCGATATTCTCTCGCCCTGACAGGTTTCACCTGTTCGTAACCTCCAAGGTTTTCAGCTTTCCGCTTCAAATCCGGAAGTTATTCCGGAAAAATGTATCAAGAAACTCAAAATTATATCATAGCTACTTATTTTTTTAGGTGCTGCAAAAATTTGGGCAGGTTTTGTTACCTCTTTTTATTTTAAAGAAAAATTTTCACTTAAATTAAAAGTTTTGTTGACACTTTAGTGTCAGTATGATACCTATCAAATGCTTTGCGGCCGGATCTGTGGCCAAAGCGCACATTTCGGTCAAACAGGCGAGAAGAGGTCCCGGCATGATTAATATCGACATAGTTCTATTGTTCCAGGCAGTTAATTTTCTGGTGCTCTTGTTTTTATTGAATATTCTTCTTTATAAGCCAATCCGGAAAGTAATGGCGGAACGTGCTGCCGAAATTTCCGCGTCAAAGGAAAAGACCATATCCGTTGATCGGGAGGTACAGGAAAAGATGGCTCAGTACGAGCAGAAGCTTCATAAAGTCAAAGCTGACGCAACCGATGAGAGAAGCATGATGCTCCGCGCGGCTCATGAAGAGGAAGCACTGCTTATCGGGGCTGCCCGCGGTGATGCTGCGGATGAGCTTGCAAAGATTCGGAAATCCATTGAGAAGGAAGCTGTGGAGGCGGAAACCTACTTGAAGGCACAGGCTGTTTCTCTTTCCCAGCGAATTGTCGAAAAAGTCCTTGGAAGGAGTGTGTCATGAAGTTTGTATACGGAATGCTCCCGAAACAAGGGAATTTTTTGCTGGTGCCTGTTCTATTCGTTGGCATCATTTTTCTCTCGACCTCGGGTTTGGCTGCCGAGGCTGCCCAGCATGCTGATTCAGGCGCTCAGATAAAAGACTTTGCCTACCGGCTTTTAAATTTTGGCCTTCTCGCGGGTATTCTCTACTGGGCCTTGAAGAAGGCAAACGTAAAGGGCCTCCTGGAAGCCCGCAGGGCCGAAGTTGCAAAGGTTCTCCGTGAAGCGCAAGAGATCAGGGAAGACGCAGAAAGAAAGCTCGCTGAATATAGTGAGAAACTGGAAAAGGCTACCTGTGAAATTGACGAAATCTATTCTGCAATCAAGCAGGAGGGTGAGGCAGAGAAGAGCCGGATTATCCGGGAAGCGAAAGAGGCTGCTGAGCGAATTCGCAAACAGGCACAGGTATCCGCAGACCAGGAAGTCCAGCAAGCCTGTGTCCGTTTGCAGGCGGAAACCGCCAGGCTAGCAGTCCAGCTTGCGAAAACTACACTGATACAGTCGGTAAACCGGGATGATCAGGATAGATTTGTCGATGAATATCTTAAGAAGGTAGTGGAGGGATCGTGAGCGCGAACGCTATTGCACGAAGATATGCCAAGGCCCTCATTCAGATTGCCGTGGGTCAGAGGTCGGTTGAGCAGTATTATACT
Organism: Geobacteraceae bacterium; assembly: GCA_028683595.1. Classification (GTDB taxonomy): domain Bacteria; phylum Desulfobacterota; class Desulfuromonadia; order Geobacterales; family Geobacteraceae; genus RPRC01. Next base: position 5,057 of record JAQUHM010000045.1, read on the forward strand.
GAATTGCAGGGTTTTTCTCGAGTCCTTGATTCGAATCCCGATGCGATGGCTCTGCTGTCTGATCCGGGTATACAGATGAACGTAAAGCGGACGTTGGTGAAGGATCTGGTTGTGCAGCTTGGAATTTCCAAAACGATCGGTGACTTCATTCTCCTGCTCCTTGACAAAAAAAGACTCTATTACCTTTCTCAGATCACTTCCAGCTACCGAACTCTTGGTGATGAAGCGGCCGGGATCCTTCGCTCCACTATTACCTCGGCACTGCCTTTAACGGAGAACCAGGTGAGCGAGATGCGAAGTGCCCTGGAAAAAACGACAGGGAAAAAGATAATTCTGGATGTTGCGACAGACTCTTCTCTTATTGGTGGTGTTGTGACTCGGATTGACGATAAGGTTTTGGATGGTAGCATCAGAACCCAGTTGACAAAGATTCAGGATATATTACAGAAGGGGTGAGACGTGCCTATGGAATTGAGAGCGGAAGAAATCAGCGAGATTATCAGGAAGCAGATTGAAGGCTACGGCAAGGATATCGAAGTTGCCGAAACCGGAACCATCATTTCCGTTGGGGACGGAATCGCCCGTATTCACGGCCTCGCCAAGGCGATGGCTGGAGAATTGCTTGAGTTCCCCGGCGGTGTTTCCGGCATGGTTCTCAATCTTGAAGAGGGAAATGTCGGTGCGGCAATTCTTGGTGAAGATAACCAAAACATCAAGGAAGGTGCCATCGTCAAACGAACCGGCAGGATCGTAGAGGTTCCGGTTGGAAATGCCCTCATTGGCCGGGTGGTCAACGCCCTCGGCGAGCCCATTGACGGAAACGGGCCTATCGAGACAAGCGACTTCCGGAAGGTGGAGGTAAAAGCTCCCGGTATTGTAAAGCGAAAGTCGGTCCATGAGCCGCTGCAGACCGGCCTCAAGGCTGTGGACGCTATGGTTCCCATTGGTCGTGGACAGCGTGAGCTGATTATTGGTGACCGTCAGACCGGAAAGACCGCAATTGCCATTGATACCATCATCAACCAGAAGAGCGGAGATGTTATCTGTATTTATGTGGCTATTGGGCAGAAGCGTTCAACGGTTGCCCAGGTAGTGAACAGGCTCCGCGAAAATGGTGCAATGGATTATACCATTGTCGTTTCTGCATCCGCCTCAGAGCCGGCACCACTCCAGTTCATCTCTCCCTATACCGGTGTCACCATGGGCGAGTTCTTCCGCGACAGCGGGCGCCATGCGCTTATTATCTACGATGACCTTTCCAAACAGGCTGTTGCCTATCGTCAGCTTTCGCTGCTCCTTCGCCGGCCTCCCGGGCGTGAAGCGTATCCAGGTGACGTCTTCTATCTCCATAGTCGGCTTCTGGAAAGAGCCGCGAAGTTGTCTGACGATTGTGGTGCCGGATCACTGACTGCGCTCCCGATCATCGAAACTCAGGCGGGTGACGTTTCCGCCTACATCCCCACCAACGTAATTTCCATTACCGATGGTCAGATCTATCTGGAGAGCGACCTTTTCTACTCTGGTGTGCGTCCGGCCATCAACGTCGGTCTCTCTGTATCGCGTGTTGGCGGTGCCGCCCAGATCAAAGCAATGAAGCAAGTTGCCGGTACTTTACGTCTCAGCTTGGCCCAATATCGCGAAATGGCGGCATTCGCACAGTTCGGTTCCGACCTGGACAAGGCTACTCAAATGCAGCTTGCGCGTGGTGAGCGCCTCGTGGAGATGCTCAAACAGCCACAATATCGTCCGATTCCATCTGAAAAACAGGTTTTGATTATTTTTTGCGCCAATAATGGCTATGTGGATGATTATCCGGTTTCAGCTCTTTCCCGTTATGAGGTGGAACTCTACACCTTTTTCGATATCCGGAAAGCGGACATTCTCCGCGAAATTCGCGAAAAGAAGGCCATAGATGACGAGTTGAGGGGCAAGATTATCTCCGCCCTCGATGAATTCAAAAAAGAATTCACAGTTTAGATAAGGACGGTATCGCCCCATGGCAAGCTTGAAAAGTATTCGAAAGAGAATCAATTCGGTCAAGAACACCCGGCAGATAACAAAGGCTATGAAAATGGTTGCTGCCGCGAAGCTTCGCCGAGCGCAGGAGAAAGTGCTGGCGGCCCGGCCCTATGCGGTGAAGCTCGAAGAGGTTCTGGTGAGGCTCAGCAGAAGTGGTGGTGCAGTTGACCATCCCCTTGCCCGCAAGGAAAATTCGGAAAAGGCTCTCCTCATTGTCGTCAGTTCTGACAGAGGATTGTGTGGCGGCTTCAACGCCAATATCTGCAAGGCCGCCGAGGCGTTTATTCGCGAAAACTCTTCCCGGTATACGGAGATAAGTCTCTTGACTATCGGCCGGAAGGGATACGAATTCCTGAGAAAACGGGCATCCGTTCGGAAAAACTATTCGAACATTCTGTCAACCCTGAGCTATCAGGAAGCTTCGCTTATCGGACAGGAAATGATCGAAGGGTACCTGGCTAATGAATATGATGAGGTATTTCTGCTCTATAATGCCTTCAAAAGTGTTATGTCTCAAGATATTACCCTGAAAAAGCTGCTGCCGATTGAGCCTCCTCAGGGGCCGGAAGAGGAGTTTCATCCTGAAGCAATCTACGAACCCTCGAAAGAGGAACTGCTTGCGGAACTCTTTCCCAAGAATATAGAAGTACAGCTGTTCCATGCCATGCTTGAATCTATCGCTTCCGAACACGGCGCCCGAATGACGGCAATGGACAGCGCCTCGAAAAATGCCGAGGATATGATCGCGAAGCTGACCTTGCAGTATAATCGGGCGAGGCAGGCGGTCATTACTACGGAGTTGATGGAAATCATTTCCGGGGCTGAATCGATCAATGGTTAAACGTTCAACAGGATACGCCTTATCATAGATACCGGCCCGCAGATTGGGCATTAGGAGGATGAGACCAGATGAGTCAGAATTTCGGAAAAATATCGCAGGTCATCGGTGCGGTAGTGGATGTGGAGTTTGAGCCGGGCAAGATTCCGCCAATATATAATGCGCTCCGGGTGACGAATCCATCCATTGATGAACGGGAAAATAATCTGGTGCTGGAAGTTGCGCAACATTTGGGTGAAAACACCGTCCGCACCATTTCCATGGATTCAACGGACGGTCTGGTTCGCGGCCAGCAGGTGATGGATACCGGTAAACAGATTACGATTCCGGTCGGACGGAAGACTCTGGGCCGTATTCTCAATATTATCGGTGAACCGGTTGATGAAATGGGACCGATCGGTGCGGAAAAAGAATATGAGATTCACCGTGAGGCTCCCAGTTTTATCCAGCAGTCAACCAAGGTTGAGGCTTTCACGACCGGTATCAAGGTCGTTGATCTTCTGGCACCATATGCCCGGGGTGGGAAAATTGGGTTGTTCGGGGGCGCAGGCGTCGGCAAGACTGTTATCATCATGGAGCTGATCAATAACATTGCCAAGCAGCACGGCGGTTTTTCAGTCTTTGCTGGTGTTGGTGAACGTACACGTGAAGGAAATGACCTCTGGAACGAAATGAAAGAGTCAGGAGTTCTCGATAAGGCAACACTCGTCTATGGCCAGATGAATGAGCCTCCCGGGGCCCGTGCAAGAGTTGCTCTCTCCGCACTATCGGTGGCTGAGTATTTCCGTGATGAGGAAGAGCAAAATGTTCTGCTTTTTATCGATAATATTTTTCGTTTTACTCAGGCCGGTTCAGAGGTTTCCGCTCTTCTCGGCCGCATTCCTTCAGCTGTTGGCTACCAGCCGACTCTGGCAACGGAGATGGGTGAACTCCAGGAACGCATTACCTCAACGGACAAGGGCTCCATTACTTCCGTCCAGGCTATTTACGTCCCTGCTGATGACCTGACCGACCCTGCTCCCGCAACGGCATTCGCTCACCTTGATGCCACAACCGTTCTTTCTCGTCAGATTGCCGAACTGGGGATCTATCCGGCCGTTGACCCCCTTGATTCAACTTCGCGGATTCTTGATCCACAGGTCATAGGTGAAGAACACTATAATATCGCCCGTAATGTCCAGTATGTGCTCCAGCGGTATAAGGATCTTCAGGACATTATTGCGATTCTCGGTATGGATGAACTTTCCGAAGAGGACAAGCTGGTTGTTTCACGCGCACGAAAAATCCAGCGTTTTCTCTCTCAACCTTTCCACGTGGCAGAGACTTTTACCGGAACTCCAGGCAAGTATGTTGAATTGAAGGACACCATCAAGGGTTTCCAGGAGATTGTTGCCGGTAAACACGATGCGATACCGGAGCAGGCCTTCTACATGGTTGGTACCATTGAAGAAGTGTTGGAGAAGGCGAAAAAGCTGACTGTGTAAAAGATGCAAGTCGGAGTAAGGGACACGTTTTGGGTCTCTTCTTTTAAACCGCTAGCAGAAAAGGATTTTTCCGATGGCCGAAAAATTACAGCTTGAACTGATTACCCCCTATAAAAAAGTTCTCTCCGAACAGGTCGATATGATTACGGCCGTTGGTTCTTTGGGGGAGTTTGGCGTCTTGCCTGGGCATGCATCGTTCCTTACCTCACTGAAGATTGGTGAACTTACCTATACCAAGGATGGAGAAATATTTCACCTTGCCTTGAACTGGGGTTATTTCGAAGTCGTCAATGACACTGTTACGATTCTCGTGGAAACCGCGGAACGTGCCGATGAAATAGATCTGGAGAGGGCACGGGCCGCTCTCGGGCGTGCAGAAGAGGCACTGAAGAAACTCACGCGGGAAGACAAGGATATTATTTTCTACGAAGCATCATTGCAACGTGCTCTTATCAGGATGCAGGTTGCCGGGAAAGCAGCACGAAAGTAGCCTGCTTTACGATGGTTAATTAGAAAAAAGAGCGGCTTGCCGCTCTTTTTTTGTTTGTATCAACAGAAACCTTCTCGTGAAACGAGGAAGTTTCTGTGTCATTTTTGATCTGGTTTCCATAAAGTTTATTAAAGCTTGGAATTCATTAGTTTTCGGCGCTTGAACATGGTGGATTTTTATGGTACATAAAGTTAAGATCTGAAAACTAATGAAAAGATTTGACAGATGATTTTGCTGCCCCGCTTCTTTGTCCGTTGATCGCACCTATCAACGGAATTATTGGAACAGCCGGTTTTTCTGCGTTCTAGTGAGCAGAAAATTACGGGAGTGCAATTCAGTGACACATTCCAATGGCAACGGAAAAGAACGTGATGCACTGAAACTGCATTCCCAGGGGCGAGCAGGTTCTTTGCCGCATATGGAAAAAAGACGCGAAATCGCCCAAAAAACCCTCATTAATCGGCTGAATCATCAGAACTTCACTGACAGTGAAATTCTAGTCAACCTCGCTCACACGAAGTACGGGTCTCCTATATCTCTAAGGGCGAAGCCTCTTCCCTGTCTGGGCGATACACTTGAGTGCGTCTGGGTGAAAGCCCCGGGGCTTGAGCAGGTACTTAAGAACTATCGTTACGTTAATTTCATCCTCCCTGACACTCATCAATCATTCCTTGTCGAAGCAGTTTCGGTAAGCCTTACTGACGAAAGAATCATCCTTCGCCTCCCTGAAACATGTCTGGAAATTGACTCCCGTCAGGTAACAAGACATCCCTGTCATGATATCAGCATTGAACTCTTTCAGAATGGTGCTTTCTTTCAAGGCACTCTTGTGGATTTCAGCCCACTTTCCTTTCGGGTTATCCTGACAAGTCTTCCCGACCAGCCATTTCAGTGGCTCAATGAGGAATCATCCGTCCATACTGTTTTCACCAAGGGGCAGGAGATGCTTTATTCCGGTGATTGCGAGATCATGAAGCAGGACTGTGGTCAGAAAACGCGCTCGCTGGTCCTTCAGCCACTCAATGCACAGATCCGCAGGTTCAAACCAAAGGAATTCAGGAGCACGCGCCACAAACTCGTTCCTTCGCCCAACGTGGTGTTTAGTGATCCGCTCACGGGAAAGAAGGTGAATCTGAAGATAGTTGATCTGTCAGGTTCGGGTTTCTCCGTTGAAGAGAAAGAGGAGAATTCCGTCCTCTTGCCGGGCCGAGTAATTCCAGAATTGAACATTGATCTGGCCACTATTATATCGATTCGCTGCAAGGCCCAGGTCGTCTATCGAACTGTCAGCCAGGAGAATGAGGAAAGGCGTACGGTTACGTGTGGCTTGGCCATTCTTGATATGGACATCAAGGAACATGTCAGGCTTCTGGCTCTGCTGAACCAGGTGTCAGACCAGGATTCCTATTTCTGCAACAAGGTTGACATGGATTCGCTGTGGGAGCTGTTTTTCCAGACCGGTTTTCTCTATCCGGAGAAGTATTCATTCATTCAGGCGAACAAGGAGAATTTCAAGAAGACCTACGAGCGGCTTTATACCGGTAATCTCCATATTGCCCGGCATTTCGTCTATCAGAAGGATGGCATGATATACGGCCATGTGGCGATGGTTCGCTTCTATGAAAACACCTGGCTGGTTCATCACCACGCCGCGAACAATGCTGTTCACAAAAAGGCGGGATTGTCCGTTCTTGAGCAAGTTGGCAGGTCCATCAATGACTCCAATAATCTCACCTCCACCCGGATGAATTTCGTTGCCTGCTACTACAGGTCGGAAAACAGATTCCCAAAAAGAATTTTTGGTCGCATTGCCGAGCAGATTGACGACAGAAAAGGTTGTTCAATTGACTCATTCGCCTATCTTCATTATCGCAAGAGTTCCATAGAAAGCTGGGATCTTTCTGGTCCCTGGTCCCTGACCAAAACCCAGGCGGAGGATCTTTCCGAGCTAGACAATTATTACCGCCATGTGTCCGGTGGGCTCCTCGTAAATGCCATGGATCTTGAGCCGGAGATGCTTGATGCTGATGAAATAAAGCAAGAATTCGACAAGGTAGGCTTCAAGAAGGAAAAGCATCTTTTCTCCTTGAAAAAAGATGGAAACTTGAAAGCTGTTTTCATCGTTAGTGTATCAGATATCGGTCTGAATATGTCGGATCTGACAAATTGCATACACACTATTATTATTGACACTGAAGATTTTCCGAGAGGAACACTTTTTATGATATATTCGCTGCTGTCAAAGTACTATGACAGTGAATATGTCCCAATACTTCTCTATCCTGTTTCCTATGCAGATAATCATCAGATCGAATATGATAAAATCTATAATTTGTGGATACTGAATATGCAATATACTGACAGCTACTTTCGTTACGTTGAAAGAATAGTCCATCATTGCAAGTAAATATGCTGTTATTGAAAGTGTCTCTAAAAATATATTAACACACGGTGATTCATGCGAAGTGACCCCTTAAAGCCAGCTTTGTACAATAGCAGAATTATCGATACGTATATCAGGCTCATCAATAAAAAGTACAGCTATGTCAATGTTGGTGACCTTCTCAGGTCTTCGAAAATGGAACCTTATGAAGTCGCGGACCAAGGACACTGGTTTAACCAGGAACAGGTCGATCTCTTCTATGAAAGACTGGTCAAGGTAACAGGTAATGATCAGATTGCGCGGGAAGCGGGGCGCTTTGCCGCGGCGCCTGATTCAATCAGTGTGATGCGGCAGTATATTCTTGGACTTGGCAGTCCGGCAAAGGCCTATGAATTAATCGGAAAGACCACCCAGAATTTTACCCGGTCATCACGATATGAGTCCAGGCGACTGGCTTCTAATAAAGTTGAAATTACTGTTACTCCTGAAAAAGGAGTCTGCGAAAAGCCTTTTCAGTGTGAAAATCGCATTGGTTTCATGGAGGCAATTGCCACTGTCTTCAACAATAAACTCCTCCGTGTCGAACATCCGGAATGTATCTTCCGCAATGGAAGAGCTTGCCGCTACATAATCTCTTGGGAAAAAACTCCCTCTGCGTACTGGAAAAAAGTCCGAAATTACGGAGCCATCCTGTTGCTTGCTCTTTCAGCGGCATCTTTCTTTCTCAGCGGCTGGATTACCCTGTTAGCCGTTGTCCCAACTTTTATTTCTTTCATTCTTCTTGCCTGCCTTGTTGCTGGGAGTATGGAGAAAAAGGAGCTCAAAACCGGAATTGAAAACTTGAAAGAGTCCACTGACAAACTACTCGAGCAAATTAATCTGAATTATACAAATGCGCTGCTAACGAACGAGGTCGGTCAGGCCATCAGCAAGCAGATTGATGTTGATACTATTCTCCGAAATGTCTTCCAAGTGCTACAGAAAAGGCTCGACTATGACCGCGGGATGATTCTTCTTGCGGATGAGGAAAAGAAACGTCTTCTCTTCAGCGCTGGATTTGGCTATTCCGTTGAACAGGAGAACCTTTTACAGAAAACCTCCTTTCATCTCGACCGTCCCGAGTCAAAGGGAATCTTCGTACTATCTTTCCGGGAGCAGAAACCTTTTCTGATAAACGATTTTGATGATATCAAGACAAATCTGTCTTCCCATAGCCTGACCTTTGCAAAAAAGCTTGGTGCCCAATCTTTCATTGTCTGCCCGATAATCTGTGATGGCGAGTCGGTCGGAATCCTTGCCGTTGATAACGTTGTTACGAAAAAACCCCTGATCCAGAGCAATATGAGTCTTCTTATGGGGACTGCCACGGTTATCGGCATCGGCATCCGTAATGCGATGCTTAATGACGCACGTGAACATCAGTTCAGCTCGACTCTGCAGGTGCTGGCGGCGAGTATCGATGCCCGCGACAATCTGACGGCAGGCCATGCGGAGAAAGTTACCAAGTATGCGTTGGGCATCTGCCAGGAGCTCGGTCTTTCCAAGGATTACACCGAAATGATTCGTGTTGCTTCATTGTTGCATGATTATGGGAAAATCGGTATCCCTGACGCAATCTTGAAAAAAGAGGGCAGGCTGACTGTTGAAGAGTACACGCAGGTCAAGTCCCATGCTGAGAAAACAAGGGAAATTCTGGAGCAGATCAATTTTGAGGGGATTTACCGCCAGGTTCCCGAGGTTGCCGGCAGTCACCATGAAAAAATCGACGGAACAGGATATCCGCGCGGGCTACGAGGAAGTGAAATTCCCTTTGGGGCTAAAATCATAGCAGTTGCCGATTTCTTTGAGGCGATTACGGCGAAACGCCACTACCGTGGCCCAATGCCCCTTACTCTCGCCATCAGACTGCTGGAAGAGAGGAAAGGCGCCCATTTTGAAAGAAAGGTGGTAAACGCATTTATTCGCTATCTGGAAATGAATACCAGTCTGCTGGAGGAGCTTGCCGCCCAGAAGCAGGTGCGCGAACCGCGTCACAGGAGAGTGCCCTGCCGTACATCCGTTTCATTCCGTGTCAATGGTAGGACAGTGGCGGGAACCAGTACGGACATCAGCCTGCGGGGAATGTATGTGGCAATTGATGATGATATTGAGGAAGGGAGCCCCATTGAGCTTACCTTTTCTCTTCCCAACAGTCAGTCGGTCAAAATACAGGCAACGGGGCGTGTCGCGTGGGTGAACAACAATAGAAAACGCCTGAAACCGATTTTCCCGAGTGGGGTTGGAGTGGAGTTCTTGAATGTAGTGCCAACAGATGACACGCTTCAGTCATTTGTCGGAGAGTACGCAAGTTGACTTCGGCGAGGCTGCTTGACCTTTTCTGGGGAGAGTGTGCTACTCCCTGCCTTCTACTGTCTGTTTCCGGGGTTGCTCTTCAGCGTTTTGCCTTGTGCCCACGGCAGGATATGACCGGCGAATAGGTGAACCGGCGAGGGTCAGTGAAAAACCGTCGGAACTCTTGGAGGAACTCTTCTTGTCCTCCCTCATATTCAGGGAAAGTATAGCCAATCCTTTTTGGGGCAATTTCCACCTTTTTCATCCAGTTGAATGAATCAGCTTCTTGCAATTCCCCGTATATTACGTGGTGTCCTGAAACCTTGACACCAAGACCCTCGAAGCCCAGATCATAGAGAAAGGAATAAAGTTTTCTTCCTGCGTAGGGATCAAAATCAGTTTTTTCCTGAAGTTCGTGCATGATCTCAAACAGGGTTTTTTCCAGCCTCTCCGAAATACCGTAATGGCTTAGACAGTTGTAGTCCAGATCGATCAGGCAGAGAGTTCCCCCTGGCTTCACGATTCTTGAGATATTTTTTACAACATCGAAGCTGCTGGAAAGAAAATATTCCAGAACGAAACGGACCCAGACAAAATCAAACATTCCCAGGTCATCCAAGGGTTGAAGCAAATCTCTGCACTGAAACTCAATAGTTTTCCGTGAGTATTGTTTTTGGGCATGAGCAATTCTTTTTTCCGAAAAATCGAGACCGACAACGGTTCCGTCCGGTTGCACGAGGTCATGCAGGAAAGAGCTTGTAACTCCGGAGCCGCATCCAATATCGGCAACTCTCATACCCGGCTTGATTCCGGCCCACAGGGCCTGGTGCTGCAGGGTATTACGGTCGGTTTTCCGTTCCAGACGAAGAGCTTCTTCATCATCTTCCATAAGGTATTCTTTTTTTTGCATAAAAACTCCTGCGGAAAATTGTTGCCTCCTGATTCGGCCTGGTGTGCCTCGTTTCTTGCAAGGCTTTGGCGATGCAGGACTGTAAGAGGCACGCCGTCAAGGTTACACATCAATGCCGGGAGGTGAAAGGTGCGGGAGTGAAGTGCTCAAAGTAACTGTTCAGGGTGCGATAAAAAGTTGCACTTCAGGAGACCTTTCTTTGTGTATCATGCTGAGAGAGTAACGGGTTGCGGAGAAGGTTTCTGTTCATTTATACAACTATTTGCCTGGAATGAATAATAGAATTATTGAAAAGATAGGTGGCAGAAATTATTTGACATCACTTTTTGACCATGATTTCATGGCAAAGCAATAAAATAGGTGTGTTACCGTTAATGAAGGGGTTTCCTTCGACTACTGCGGGGGTGTTTTGCCTGGCATGTGAAGATGGAAAATGGGCTGTGACAGAATCTGATTTCAGCGAATCGAAGTGATGCTTCCAATTCCTGACGGGACAATTCCCATATTCTGTTACTCCCACATCTGGCACGGGTCTAATTATAAAATAGTGATTGCAATTTTACGGTAAAATGCTTACTAGTAAACCGGTTCGTCGGTTTTTATAAAGGAACTTGCCAGAGAAAATGCAGCAGCACCAGGAGGTGGCGGGATGACGGAACACATCAGGAATGTCGCCATGCGCATTAAGGAGTTGCGGGAGATAGCCGGTGTTTCTCTTGAAACCCTGGCCCATGAGTTCGCTCTTTCCAGAGAAACATTGTTGGAGTATGAGAGCGGTGCGGTGGATATCCCCGTAAGTTTCCTGTTCAAAGTTGCTCACCGATTTTCCGTGGAGCTTACCGACCTATTGACTGGTGAAAGTCCGCGCCTTCATATCTATTCACTGGTCAGAAACGGTAAAGGGGTCGGCATTGACAGGAGGCAGCGGTATAAATATCAGCAGCTGGCCTATAACTTCGTTCATAAGAAGGCGGAACCCTTCCTTGTGACTGTCGAGCCTGAACCTCCCGGCACCCCCGTAAATTTTAACAGTCATCCTGGCCAGGAGTTCAATTATGTCCTGGAAGGTTCGGTTAAAATCCTGATCGACAATCATGAGCTTATCCTCAATCCAGGCGATTCCCTTTATTTTGATGCCAACTATCCCCATGGAATGCAGGCGCTGGACAACAGGATAACGAAATTTCTGGCGATTATCTTCTGAAAGTTTTCTGCCAGTGTCTTTCCGGAAAACGACCCGCCGTGAGGATTGCCGGGGGGGTGGTTTCGCACAGCTGTCTTCAATCTGTTCAGTGCAAAGCTGTTTCACGTGCCATGTGTTCATGCAGGTGGTGCAGGCTATAGTGTCGCCGGAGTGTTTCCGGCATACAATGAGGTG
>JAQUHM010000046.1 GCA_028683595.1 Geobacteraceae bacterium
CCCTGACCATGGGGAGTCTGCTCAGGGAGAGAGGAGATCGACCTTCTCTGATTCTTTCCAGTCCGGCCAGGAGGGCGATTGCCACCATGAAAAGGATTGTTGCGGAAATGGGGCTGTCAGAAAAAAAGATCGTGCGGGATGGGAGGTTGTATGATGCGGGCTCTCAAGACCTTCTTATCTTTGTCCGGGGGATTGAAGACACCCATGAAGAAGTCATGGTGTGTGGCCACAATCCCTCTTTGACGGACTTCTGTACGTTTGTTGCCGGTACCTGCTTCGGCAATCTTCCTACCGGTGGGGTTGTTTCCATTGATTTGGCTGTGGACTCTTGGAAAGAGGTCCGCGGTGGCTCCGGCAGGATTTGTTCCTTTACAAGTCCAAGGGAAAGCCGCCTTACCGATGAAGTGGAGACGATGGTCTGAAGTGGCCCGGTAGGTCTTCGATGAGTTAAATCTCTTGACAGCAGGATAGTCCGGGAGTAGTACAAGAACCTTGTAAGACACTGTGCTTGCACTATTAAAGGGATCTGAATTCCAGCAACATCATCGTGGTGAACTGAACATGAAACCACTCAATTTCAAATTTAAAGAGTCCTGCCTGGCGATCGATAAAGAACTTATCATTATCTTTCTGCTGGTTGTAATCACGGCAATTATATTCTTCTTTGTGTCCAATCAGCGAGCCTTCCTGAATTTCTTTTACCTTCCAGTGCTCCTCGGGGCCTATTTCTATGGCCGACGATATGCAACCCTGGCTGCCCTTTTTTCCATGATCCTCATAGGCACTGTGGCCTACGTGTATCCTGCTTCATTTAGTTTGGCGGAAAGCCACGGCCTGGATCGTTGGCTTGATATCGGGACCTGGGGAGGATTCCTCCTTATTACCGGCTACTTCATGGGCCTCATGTACGAAAAAAAGGAGGAGGCCAGAAAAGACATCCGCAGGACATACCATGGTGTCATCGAAATGCTTTCCCTGTTAATCGATTCCGTTGACCAGCATACCCATAGCCATTCTTACCGGGTCTCAGTGCTCGCGGAGAAGATTGCCCTGCGGATGGGATGCAGAGAGGAAGAGGTAGAAAATATCCGTATTGCTGCTCTGCTTCACGATTTGGGAAAAATTGGCGTCAGTCGCGAAGTGTTAACCAAGGTAGGATCGTTAACTGCCGATGATCGGGAACATCTCAAGGCGCATACGGTGAAGGCAGCCAGTCTTTTGAAACCACTGGGTGGCAGAGTCACGGAACTCCTTCCCTTGATCCTTGAGCACCATGAGAAATATGACGGTAACGGATACCACTCCCTTGTGGGCGAAGACATCCCTTTGGGGGCACGAATTATTGCTGTCGCGGATGTCTATGATGCCCTGACCTCCGATCGCCCTTACCGGAAAGCCCTGCCTACCTTCTTTGCGAAAAATGAAATACTCTCGAATTCCGGTACCCACTTTGATCCGCGAGTGGTGATCGCATTTGAAGAAATTTTCCCGATCTTTGACCTGGAAAGCACAACTCTCCCGAGAATGATGCATGGCTGACAATCGAGGAACATTCTTTTTTTGGGAGCAGTGCACAAAATTGTATTGACAAAATTGTTGATTGCAGTTTATATGAAGCCATTCCTCACTTCATAGTCAATTTATATCCCTATCGATATCATTCCACATCCAAAGACCGCGAACCCTCAACAACCAGACGAGAATGGGCTGGTTTTATTTCTATTTGCTTGTATTCCATCGTTAAATCGTGAAACCAGGTATGAGTCCGCCGTCCCGATGCTTTTTCGGCCTTCCTCCTAATGTGAGTAACGGATATCTGTCCTGTAGAAAGTCATACTAAATACCCCTCCATGATGAACATGCTCCTTTTCAGAATTTACAGAGATTTTCACTGATGTTGCCCCCTTTTCACAGTATTCTGATTGTTGGAAGGTGTGGCACCGACGTGATTGTGCAGTGGAGACCCTAAACCGCTTTTCGTCGGTGGAAGATCTTGCCGAATGATTCGGTTCGGCGTTAATTTTATGGTAATGTTCGCTTGCCGGCAGGAGAAGAAATGAATTTACAAGAGCTAAAAAGTAAAAAAATTAATGATTTGACGGCAATTGCCAAAGGTCTGAATATCGAAGGGGCTTCGAGTCTTCGCAAGCAGGACCTGATTTTCTCTATTCTGAATGCCCAGACGGAGAAGAATGGCATGATATTTGGCGAGGGGGTCCTTGAGACCCTTCCTGACGGGTTCGGTTTTCTTCGGGCTCCCGACTACAACTATCTGCCGGGTCCTGATGATATCTATGTGTCTCCGAGCCAGATACGTCGTTTCAATCTTCAGACAGGTGATACGGTGTCCGGTCAGATACGTCCACCGAAAGAGGGGGAGCGCTATTTTGCCCTGCTGAAGGTCGAGACGGTGAATTTCGAGCCGCTTGAAGCCGTCCGTGACAAGATACTCTTTGATAATCTGACCCCTCTGTACCCGCTGGACAGGTTGAAGTTGGAAACGACCCCGGACAACCTGCCGACACGGGTGATGGACCTGATAGCCCCGATCGGCAAGGGGCAGCGTGGCTTGATAGTAGCTCCTCCCCGGACCGGCAAGACGATGCTTATCCAGAATATCGCTAATTCCATTGCGGTGAATCATCCCGAGGTCTACCTGATTGTACTCCTCATTGATGAGCGGCCGGAAGAGGTGACCGATATGCAGCGCTCCGTGAATGGCGAGGTTATTTCATCGACCTTTGACGAACCGGCCTCCCGCCATATCCAGGTTGCAGAGATGGTTATCGAGAAAGCGAAGCGACTTGTTGAGCATAAGCGTGATGTGGTAATTTTGCTTGATTCCATCACCCGTCTGGCCAGGGCCTACAATACCGTCATACCTCCTTCGGGCAAGGTCCTTTCCGGCGGTGTCGACTCTAACGCTCTCCATAAACCGAAACGATTTTTCGGAGCGGCGCGTAACATCGAAGAGGGTGGGTCGCTCACCATTATTGCAACCGCACTTGTTGACACGGGAAGCAAGATGGACGAAGTTATTTTTGAAGAGTTCAAGGGGACTGGCAACATGGAGCTTCACCTGGACCGCAAATTGGTGGAGAAGAGAGTTTTTCCTGCCATCGATATGAATAAGTCCGGGACAAGGAAGGAAGAATTGCTCATCGATAAGGCCTCCCTCAATCGTATCTGGATACTTCGCAAGGTACTTCATCCCATGAATGTTGTCGACAGTATGGAGTTTCTTCTCAGCAAGCTCGTTGAAGCAAAGACCAACCAAGGTTTTCTCGACTCCATGAACAGGTGAAAAAACTCTTGATAAAAAAAAACGAAGGTGCTAACTTTCTAAACTTCTGAAGGCACGATAGAAGTTACATTCAGCGATAGAAACACGTATCCGAAAGACGATTGAAGTGTTATCGAATGAGAGACGCAGCAGTCTGCTTTACGCAAGGAGGAAGTAATGAAAGAGGGCATTCACCCAAAATATTCTGAGGTAACGGTTAAGTGCATGTGCGGTAATTCGTTTCTGACCCGTTCCACCAAGTCCGAGATCACGACGGAAATCTGCTCGGCTTGTCACCCGTTCTTTACCGGTAAGCAGAAGCTTATCGATACCGCCGGGCGTGTCGAGAGGTTCAAGAAAAGATACGGCATGTAACAGGGCCTCGGCCTGTGGATGCAAAGAGAGGGGATTTTGTCCATGGCGAAATCCCCTTATCTGTTTCCCCAATTTGCCAGCCCGACAGGGCTTTTTCTGAAAGGTTCTCATGCTGGTTACTCTTGTCCACCATACACCTGATCCGGAGCAGGCTGTCGCACTTGCTGCGAGACTCTGTTATTCTCCCGTCACCATTGGTGACCTGCGGGAACGTATATCCGGAGGTGACATTCGAGGCTTTCTGGAAAAGATCCTCTCTCTTGGCCACCACTCGGTTCTGGAGCATGCATCCTTTACCTTCGGCATTGAGGGGATTTCCAGGGTTACCACTCACCAACTGGTGCGTCACCGGATAGCTTCATTTTCTCAACAGTCCCAGCGGTATGTCTCCCATAAGGAGAAATTTGACGTTGTTGTCCCGCCGAGTATTGCTGCCGACAGGGAAATGTCCGGGAAATTTGCGGCACTGATAGGCGAGGTTCACCGACTTTACGGCGAGATGGTTGAAAAGGGCATTCCGGCGGAAGACGCCCGCTATGTCTTGCCGAATGCTGCCGAGACAAAGATTCTGGTCACCATGAATGCCCGGGAACTGTTTCATTTTTTTCGACTTCGCTGCTGCGAACGTGCCCAGTGGGAAATTCGAGCGATGGCAGTGGAAATGCTGAAGCTGGTGAAGGATGTTGCACCGGTAATTTTCGAGAAGGCGGGGCCATCCTGTCTTGAAGGACCTTGTCCGGAGGGTGCCTTAACCTGCGGCAAAATCCAGCAGGTAAGGGCATATTTTGAGAGCATTCACTGATTGGTTGTCCCCTGGTAAAAAGTGATGGAAAGGTGTGCAAGGCATGGGTAAGGTAAATATCGGAGGACAGGCGGTTATAGAGGGTGTCCTCATGAGAGCCCCACGCTCCATGGCCATAGCCGTGCGTCGCCCTGATGGCGAGATAGTCGTGAAGCGGGATACGGTTATTCCCCTTTCGGAAAGATTTCCCCTTGTGAAGTTGCCCTTGGTGCGGGGGGCTGTGGCACTTTTTACCTCCCTCGTTATCGGCATGAAAGCTCTCAGTTTCTCAGCGAACGAAGCGGTCTCGGAAGGCGAAGAAAAGGCGGAAATGAGTTCTCTTGCAATGGGAGGAACCATTGCTGTTGCTCTCCTGTTTGGAATCCTGCTTTTTTTCATTCTGCCCCTCTTCCTGACGAAACTTCTGGTTCCCTACATTGGCGGATCCAATATCGTTTTCAACCTGGTGGATGGTTTTATCCGGGTAGTCGTGTTCCTTATCTACGTCTATTCCATTTCCCGGATGAGCGATATCCAGAGGGTATTCCAGTACCATGGGGCGGAGCATAAATCCATCTTTGCTTTTGAGGCAGAGATTCCCTTGACGGTAGAAAATGTAAAGCGATTCAGCCGGCTTCACCCCCGCTGCGGAACGAGTTTTCTCCTTATAGTCATGCTGGTGAGCATTGTGGTTTTCTCTCTTATTCCCAAGGTGTGGCCTTTTTATCTCAAGGCAGGGTCGAGGATCGTGCTGCTGCCAATCATCGCCGGGCTTTCCTATGAGCTCCTGAAATTGAGTGCCAAGTACGAGAAATCACGTCTGGTTCGTATGCTTATAGCACCGGGACTTGCCCTGCAGAGGCTGACAACACGCGAGCCGGATGATGGCCAGATAGAGGTGGCGATCCGCTCATTGGAAGAGGCCCTGGACGAGAACGGTGGCTACAAAGACGATAGAATAGTGGTATAAGGGTACGATGTATGCTTGACAAAATTGAAGAACTGGAACGGCGCTACAATGAGCTGGAATCACTTCTTTCGGATCCTGCTATCCTTGGGAATCAGGGAGAGTTCAGGAAGCTCAATAAGGAACATTCCGAGCTGTCCGCGCTCGTTAGCGTCTATCGCGAGTACAAGAAACTGCTTGCCGAGATGGATGATAACCGGGAACTGGTGGCGGAATCGGACCTTGAGATCCGCGCAATGGCCGAAGCGGAGTTGGAGGAGCTGGAAACTCGCAGGAAAGAGCTTGAAGAGGAGATCAAGTTTCTCCTCCTGCCAAAGGACCCTAACGACGACAGGAGTGTCGTGCTTGAGATCCGTGCCGGCACCGGGGGGGATGAGGCTGCGCTCTTTGCCGGGGATCTTTTCCGAATGTACAATCGTTTCGCTGAGGCAAATCGCTGGAAGGTTGAGATCATTTCTTCTTCCGAGTCGGCTATCGGCGGTTTCAAGGAAGTCGTTGCTCTGGTGGAGGGGCAGGGGGTCTATGCCAAGCTGAAGTATGAGTCCGGAACGCACCGGGTGCAACGGGTTCCCGATACCGAGACCCAGGGACGGATACATACCAGTGCCTGCACAGTGGCGGTGCTCCCTGAAGCTGAAGACATCGACATCGATATCAACCCGACAGACCTTAAGATAGATGTGTATCGCTCTTCCGGTGCCGGTGGTCAGCACGTGAATACCACTGACTCGGCGGTCCGCATAACGCATCTTCCCACCGGTATAGTTGTTGCCTGTCAAGAGGAACGGAGCCAGATCAAGAACCGCTCCAAGGCCATGAAGGTTCTGAAATCCAGGATGTACGATGTCATGGTAAGTGAGCAGAATGCGAAAATGGCTGCCGACCGAAAACTGCAGGTCGGAAGTGGGGATCGAAGCGAAAGGATCCGCACCTACAATTTCCCCCAAGGGCGCTTGACCGATCATCGCATCGGGCTAACCCTGTATCGACTCGACGCAATCATGGCGGGCGATATTGCCGAGATAGTTGATGCCCTTCGTGCCTATTACCAGATGGAGGCCCTCAAGGCGCAGAGCGAAGCAGCGTAAAGGCGGGTACAAGGGATTGTTTATGAACACTATTCACCTGCCTGGCTTGCCAGGATGGGAGTTGCTTCCACGTAAGCGGAGGTTTCTCTGGTTACGTTCTTCGACCTGTACCCTGTGCCCTGTGCCTGACTGCCCATGACCGATATGTGGACGATACTCAAGGTTCTGACCTGGACGCGGGATTACTTGGCTGAGAAGGGTGTCGAGAATTCACGCCTGGAATCGGAATGGTTGCTCTGCGAGGTTCTCGGTCTGGATCGGGTTGGCCTGTACGTCAATTTTGATAAGCCCTTGACAGCTTCCGAACTTACGGCTTGCAGAGCCTTCGTGGGGCGTCGAGCACGTCGTGAACCCTTGCAGTACATACTGGGGAGTCAGGATTTTTTCGGCCTCGATTTCGAAGTATCTCCCGGGGTGCTGATTCCGCGGCACGATACGGAATCCTTGGTCAGGAAGCCGTAAACCGCTGCCCTTCCCGGGCAGCTATCCTCGATATCGGTGTCGGGAGCGGTTGTATTGCCGTGGCGCTGGCCAGGACCTGTCCAGATGCTCATGTCTACGGGGTTGACCCTTCACTAAAAGCTCTGGAGCTTGCACAAAAGAATGCGGATCGCCATGGCGTAACCGTGACGCTTGTGCAAGGTTCTCTTTTTGAACCGTTCGAAGGGCAAAAATTTGATCTGATTGTTTCTAATCCGCCCTATATCCCGACGGCTGAAATTGCCGGCCTTCAGCCCGAAGTCCGCGATTACGAACCCCTGGAAGCATTGGATGGGGGTACTGACGGACTGGATTTTTATCGGCGTATTATCCCCGTTGCACCCTCCTGTCTGGAGAAGGGCGGGTGGCTGTTGCTGGAGGTTGGTATCGGTGAAGCTCCGGAAGTCCTGAAAATCTTCGAGGCGACCGGGTACTTTCACGAGCTGTTTTCCGCCAGAGATACTGGCACAATTGAGCGTGTGGTAGGTGGCAGGAAAAAGTAACCTGACGATCTTCTACCTGAATCCATTATTTCATGCATTGCGGCTGCGGTGAAAAGCAGCATGACAGAACAGAGGGGAACTGCATTGGACAAGCTGATCATCAAGGGGGGCAAGAAACTGACAGGAGATGTATCTGTCAGTGGCTCAAAAAATGCCGCACTCCCCATTTTCATATCCACCATCCTGGCACCCGGAAGCCATGAGATACGCAACGTACCCTTCCTGCGGGACATAAATACCACTATCAAGGTTCTTGAGAACCTTGGTGCTGAGATTCAGGGTAACGGAAATATTGTTCGGATAGATACCTCCCGACTCAGTGGCCATGAGGCAACCTATGATCTGGTCAAGACCATGCGGGCTTCCGTTCTTGTCCTCGGGCCCCTCCTGGCCCGGTTCGGTAAGGCACGGGTGTCCTTGCCGGGGGGGTGTGCCATCGGAGCCCGTCCGATCAATCTTCACCTCAAGGGCCTTGAGGCTCTGGGGGCTGAGATAACCCTGGAACACGGTTATGTGGAAGCACGGGCGAAGAGGCTCAAAGGTGCCCGGATCAACTTCGATATTTCCACGGTAGGTGGTACTGAGCAGCTTCTTATGGCTGCTGTTACAGCGAAGGGTGAGACTGTCCTGGAAAATGCCGCCCGTGAGCCGGAAATTGTAGATCTGGCAGAGATCTTGACAAAAATGGGGGCAAAGATAGAGGGTGCCGGAACCGACACCATTCACATTTCCGGCGTCAGTGAGCTGCACGCGGTTACCCACTCCGTCATGCCTGATCGGATCGAGGCTGGTACATTTATGGCTGCAGCTGCCATCACCGGTGGTGATGTCCGGATTCACAACATGCGCCTCGATCACTTGGATGCTTTTGTCTTTAAACTCCAGGATACCGGGGTGGAGATTACCCACAAGGATAATGTCGTGCGTGTGAAGGGGCCGAGAAAGATCAAGAGTATTAATATCAAAACACGACCCTATCCCGGTTTCCCGACCGATATGCAGGCACAGTTCATGGCTCTTATGACGATTGCCGAGGGGGCGAGTGTTATAAGTGAAAATATCTTCGAAAACAGGTTCATGCATGTCTCTGAGTTGTTCCGTTTTGGTGCAGATATCGTTGTTGAAGGAAACACCGCTACTGTTAAGGGCGTGAATAAACTTTCCGGTGCACCCGTGATGGCCACTGATCTCAGGGCGTCGGCCTCCCTTATTCTTGCCGGTCTTGCGGCAGACAATACCACCGAGATATCCCGGATCTATCATCTGGACAGGGGCTATGAGGCCATCGAGAAGAAACTGGCAGCACTCGGCGCTGACATCCGGCGGGTCCAGGAATGAGCTGTTTGCTGGCGTAAAGTAGCAATTTCTGTTGCCTTCCAGCTGCACTGAAACGTGATACAGAGAAGACTATAGCATTACCGTGAAGGACGCACTACTATGACCGATTACATTACCATCGCCATTCCCAAGGGCCGTATCCTGCTGGATTCCGTTGCTTTATTCAAGAAGATCGGCATTGATTGCGAACTGCTTCTGTCCGATACCCGGAAACTCATCTTCGAAGATCCAACCCAGAAAATGCGCTACATGATCGTACGTGCCACCGACGTTCCAACCTATGTTGAATATGGCTGTGCCGACCTGGGAATTGTCGGAAAGGATACCCTTCTGGAACAGCAGAAGGATCTTTATGAGCCTCTGGATCTGAAATTCGGATATTGCCGACTGGTCGTAGCCGAGCCGGCCGAATTGTCCCGCACCGATGATCCCTTGAGCTGGACGAATATCCGCATTGCAACGAAATATCCCAATATCACGGAAAAGTATTTTGCCGATAAGGGCATTCAGGTGGAGCTTATCAAGCTCTATGGTTCCATTGAATTGGCGCCGCTGGTGGGACTTTCCGAGCGGATTGTTGACCTTGTTTCCACTGGGGAGACACTGCTGCAGAACGGACTTGTCGAAGTTGATACCATCGCCGAGATTACCTGCCGGCTGATTGTTAACCGTGCCAGCCTGAAAACCAGGCACAAGCGGATCACGGAAATACTGGAAGGTCTGGAAAAACATCTGTAATCCTGAAATCCTTAGGAAAATGCATGCTCCGTTCTCGTCACTCCTCGTTGCGGGTTACGGTTGGTGGGGAATGCAGGGTTTCCTGATCAGCAAGTTACACTGAAGGACAGTCTGTTATGAAATTTCTCAATATTCATGATGCTGATTTTACTGAAAGCTTTGCGGCTATTCTCAGACGTTCTGAAGAGATTGACCGTGGCGTTGAGGCTCTCGTTCTGGAGATTATAGCCGACATCCGTTCTCGGGGTGATGCTGCTTTGCTCGAGTATACGAGTCGATTCGACCGCCTTGAAACTGATGCAAGGGGGTTGTTGGTTCGAGAGGATGAGATCGAGCGTGCTTTTGCCGAAGCGGGGGAAAAAGAGATTTCGGCCCTTCGCCATGCAGTCGCGCGGGTCACCCGATTTCATGAGAAGCAAAAGCAGAAAAGCTGGCTGGACTCGGAAGAAGACGGAATCCTCCTCGGTCAGAAGGTGACGCCACTGGAGCGCGTCGGTATCTATGTGCCGGGAGGCAAGGCGAGCTATCCGAGCAGTGTCATCATGAATGCTGTGCCGGCGCGGGTTGCGGGTGTGTCAGAAATCATCATGGTGGTTCCAGCCCCTGACGGGGAGATCAACCCGTATGTTCTGGTTGCCGCGAAGCTTGCCGGTGTTGACCGGATCTTTCGCATAGGCGGAGCCCAGGCAGTTGCGGCACTGGCCTATGGAACGGAGACAGTGCCCCGGGTGGACAAGATTACCGGACCGGGAAACATCTATGTTGCAACAGCCAAAAAACTTGTCTTCGGGCAGGTCGGAATCGATATGATCGCCGGCCCGAGCGAGATTCTCGTGGTCAGCGATGGCAGCGGGAACCCCGCCCACATAGCGGCTGATCTCCTTTCCCAGGCCGAGCACGACCAACTGGCCTCTGCTATGCTTATCACCACCAATCGCGCTTTTGGTGAAAGAGTTGCAGATGAGGTGACCGCCCAACTCACGACTCTTACTCGTGCTGCCATAGCACGTAAGTCATGGGATGACTTCGGTGTCATTATCGTAACCGAAAACCTTGCCGAAGCGATTTCCTTTGCCAATAGTTTGGCTCCGGAACACCTTGAACTGGCAGTAGAAAACCCTTTCGAGATTCTTTCCTCTATCAGGAACGCGGGGGCGATTTTTCTCGGTCATTTCACTCCGGAATCCGCTGGTGATTATCTGGCAGGGCCGAACCATACCCTTCCCACCGGCGGGACGGCACGTTTTTTCTCTCCCCTGTCAGTGGATGACTTTGTGAAAAAGTCCTCGCTGATCTATTTTTCCGAAGCGGCTCTCAAAAGGTTGGGGGATGACATTATCTGTGTTGCCGAGTTGGAAGGCCTGGAGGCTCATGCCGAATCGGTAAAAATCAGAATCAAAAACACATGCAGGAAAGAATCATGAGCATTCTGCGTTCCAATATTGCCTCGATGGCAGGATATGTGCCGGGCTTTCAGCCTCCTGACGGCGAGGCCTTTCTTAAACTGAATTCCAATGAAAATCCTTACCCGCCTTCTGCGTCTGTAGTTGCTGCAATTCTTGAGGAACTTGGCAGCGATGGAGCTTCACTCCGCAAGTATCCCTGTGCCTCCAGCAGCCGTCTCCGCCAGATTGCCGGCGATCTTTACGGCTTTGATCCCTCGTGGGTCATCATGGCAAACGGCTCGGATGAAGTGCTGAACAACCTGATCCGGGCCTGTGCCGGAGAGGGAGAGGAGATCGCTTATGTCCACCCCTCGTATTCCTACTATTCCACGCTGGCGGAAGTCCAGGGTGTCAGGGTTCGGACCTTTGGTCTGACCGATGATTTTCGTATTGCGGATTTCCCGGAACGTTACAACGGCAAGATCTTCTTTCTTACGACACCAAATGCACCCCTCGGGTTTGCCTTTTCCCTTCCGTACATCGAGGAGCTTGCAAAACGTTGTGACGGTATTCTGGTTGCAGATGAGGCCTATGTGGATTTTGCCAACGATAATGCGCTGGATCTGGTTCGGAAGTACGAAAACGTCGTGGTGACCCGAACTCTTTCAAAGAGCTATTCCCTTGCCGGGATGCGTTTGGGGTTGGCCATTGCCCGGCCTGAAATCATCGTGGCACTTGATAAGATACGTGATCACTATAACCTGGACCGACTGGCCCAGGCCGCCTGCTGCGCTGCACTTTCCGATCAGGACTATTTCCGTGAATGCATCCGGAAGGTTCGCGAGACCAGAGAAATGTTTTCGGCAAGGCTGCGGCTGCTTGGTTATGAAGTGATTCCTTCCCATGGCAACTATGTTTTTGCCGTGCCGCCTGACCGGAACGGCCGGCGTGTCTATGAAGGCTTGTTCCAGCGCAAGATACTTGTTCGCCATTTTTCTGACCCGTTACTTTTGTCGGGACTGCGCATTACCATCGGCACCCGCGAAGAGATGGAAATCACGGCCGCTGCCCTCGAGGAAATCGGCTGATATCCCAAGGAGGCTCCCATGCCAAGAACTGCCGTAGTTGAAAGGGTGACGAAGGAAACACGGATACGGTTGTCCCTCGGACTTGATGGAACCGGCGACTCCAAGATCTGCACATCGGTCCCGTTTCTGGATCATATGCTGGAACTGTTTGCCCGTCACGGATTGTTCGATCTCCAGGTGGAGGCTCAGGGGGATATCGATATCGACTTCCATCACACGGTGGAGGATATTGGCATTGTCCTCGGTGAAGCATTGAAAAGGGCGCTGGCAGACAAGGCCGGAATCCGCCGCTATGGCCAGGCAACGGTTCCCATGGACGAGACCCTTGCCTCCGCTGCCGTCGACCTGTCCGGAAGGCCGTACCTCTGCTTTAATGTTCCTCTTCCAAAAGTAAAAATCGGCGAGTTTGATGTTGAGCTGGTGCGGGAATTTTTCCAGGCATTTACCAATACGGCCTGCCTGAACCTCCATCTTAACCTGAAGTATGGAGAAAACACCCACCATATTGTCGAGGCCTGTTTCAAAGCCTTTGCTCGCGCACTTAATCAAGCTACGGGGCTTGATTCGAGGATTTCCGGGGTCCTTTCAACAAAGGGAACTTTGTAGTTTTCTAGGGATTATACCCACTTTATTGATCATGCACCTGACATTTTGGGGCAGGCATGTTTCTTGGTAATGCAGGTGTTATGAACTATACATATGCGTAAAGAGACGCGGAGCACGGGTTGTTTTTGACCATTGTTCGCGATGCGGGATACTACTAATGATAGCGATAATCGATTATGGGATGGGAAATCTTCGCTCTGTTCAGAAAGCCTTTGAAAAAGTGGGTTTCGAGGCAGTGGTGACCGACGATCCGAAGCTGGTTTTGGAAGCGGAGAGGGTTGTTCTTCCAGGTGTCGGCGCCTTCAGGGACTGCATGACAAATCTTGAACAGGGCGGTTTTATTGATCCGATCCTGAAGGTGATCAGGGATGGTCGTCCATTTCTCGGAATTTGTTTGGGACTCCAGCTGCTCTTTACCGAAAGTGAGGAGTTCGGGCTCCATAAGGGTTTGGATATTATACCCGGCAGGGTGCTTCGTTTCCCCGAAGGTATGCAGGAGGGCGACGAGGAGCTGAAAGTTCCGCACATGGGCTGGAACCAGATTAGTGTGAAGCGCTGTCCTCCGGCCTTTTCCGGGATTCCTGACGGGACAAATTTCTACTTTGTCCACTCCTATTACGTGCAGCCGGAGGACCCCTCGGTTATTGCCACTACCACGGATTACGGCATTGAATTCTGTTCTTCAATCTGGAAGGACAATATCGTTGCAACCCAGTTTCACCCCGAGAAGTCCCAAGAGAAGGGGCTGGCAATTCTGAAGAATTTTGGAGAGATGAAATGATCGTAATTCCGGCAATTGATTTGAAGGATGGGCAATGCGTCCGCCTTGAGCAGGGGCTTATGGAACGGGATACGGTGTTCTGCGACAGCCCTGCCGAGCAGGCGCTGATCTGGCAGAGTCAAGGTGCCGAGTTGCTGCATTTAGTCGATCTCAATGGTGCCTTTGCCGGTGAACCGAAAAACCGTTCCTCCATCGAGGAAATTGTTCGGGCCGTTTCCATTCCGACCCAACTTGGTGGCGGGATTCGCGATATACAGACCATTGAGGCGTATCTTTCCCTTGGGATAAACAGAGTTATCCTCGGAACCGCTGCGCAGAGAAACCCGGAACTGGTCAGAGATGCGTGCCGACTCTTTCCCGGTAGAATCGTAGTCGGAATCGATGCCAAAGACGGGATGGTGGCGGTACAGGGGTGGGCAGAGGTTACCGACATCAGTGCCCGTGAACTGGCGAAGAAGTTTGAGGGGTTTGGTGTTGCGGCCGTCATTTATACCGATATCAGCCGGGACGGGATGCTGATTGGACCTAATATTGATGCTACCCGGGCCCTTGCGGAAGGTGTTGCTATCCCGATCATTGCTTCCGGAGGGGTTTCGCGAATGGCAGACATCGAGGCCTTGATGGGCATCGAAGAGAGCGGAGTTGTCGGTGTCATTACAGGAAAGGCGATTTATACCGGAGCCATTCGGCTGGCCGATGCGATAGCCCTGACAAAGGGAAAGAAAGTATCTGGCGGAGAAACAGGATGCTGACGAAAAGAATTATTCCCTGTCTTGATGTAAAAGGTGGCCGAGTTGTCAAGGGCGTCCAGTTCCTGGAACTGCGAGACGCCGGTGACCCTGTAGAAATTGCCGAGATGTACGATAGGCAGGGTGCCGATGAACTGACTTTTCTGGATATTACCGCTTCTTCCGATCAGCGTGACATCATCATTGATGTGGTTCGACGGACCGCGGAGCGGGTTTTTATGCCACTCACCGTAGGGGGATGGGTCAGGACCGTGGACGATATACGCCGGTTGCTGAATGCGGGGGCAGACAAGGTTTCCATCAATACTGCTGCTGTCCATCGCCCCGAGTTCGTACAGGAATCGGCTGAGCGCTTTGGATCGCAATGCACTGTGGTTGCCATTGACGCCCGGCGCGTGCCGGGAGAGGACCGCTGGGAAGTGTACACCCATGGCGGCCGCAATGCCACGGGGATCGATGCCCTTGAATGGGCCCAGCGGATGGAGGAATACGGGGCGGGAGAGATTCTCCTTACCAGCATGGATTGCGACGGTACAAAAGACGGCTACGATCTCCCGTTGACCCGAAATGTGGTCGATGCGGTTTCCATCCCTGTCATTGCCTCAGGTGGTGTCGGTAACCTTGAACATCTCTATGACGGTTTTGTAAAGGGTGGCGCGAGCGCATGTCTTGCTGCCTCCATTTTTCATTATCGTGAATACACGATCGGTGAGGCAAAGGAATATCTCAGACAGAAGAATGTTGCGGTGCGGATATGAGTAGCGTCGATAAAGCGGCTGCCCTTCAAGGAGAGCGCAGCGCAATTCTGGATCTCTTGTTCCAGGTTATCCAGGAGCGCAAAAGCGGTTCTGCCGATAAATCCTATACTGTTTCTCTTTTTCAGAAAGGTCTTGATACGATTTTGAAAAAGACCGGTGAAGAGGCGATTGAACTGGTCATTGCCGGAAAGGGCGGCAAGCGAGAGGAGATCGTCTATGAAGCTGGCGATCTGCTGTATCATCTGCTTGTACTTCTTTCCTATTACGATATCGACCCGGAAGAAGTCTACCGGGAATTGCGTCGTCGTTTTGGGTTTTCCGGTATAGCTGAAAAGGAATCGCGCGGAACCTGAAAAATATGTATACAAAGAATTGTTGTCAGTTTTTGCTTGACAAGAGGGTGTCGAATGTTATTATGTCTAGTCTTTACACTACCAACCCCCTGTTAACGGCTTGATCTCTTCATATAAACACCAAAAATTTAAATATAGGAGGGAGGGGAATATGGATGCCGGGAGTAAGGGTAAAGGAAACCGAATCATTTGAAATTGCGTTGAAAAGATTTAAGAAGCAATGCGAAAAAGCAGGGATTCTTTCTGAAGTTCGAAAGCGTGAACACTTCGAAAAGCCAAGTATCAAGAAGAAGAAGAAGGCTATTGCCGCTCGTAAAAGGGCACTTAAGAAGCAGCGGAAGATTGTTGATTAAAAATCCGATGTTTTTAGACAGGACTATTCTGGAGAGGATACAGTGCTGTAGAAAGAGCTTTTATTGTGCTCCTCTCCAAATTGTATTCAAATAGGTAGCTGAATGGTGGGGGCGATCTGATGATTTGCCCCTACTTTTACTTTATGACCATGCCAGAGAGTGCGGAATGAACCTCGTTGATATCCTGATCTGGGTTGTTTTACTGATATTTGCGGTAAAAGGATTCATGAAAGGGCTCGTCAGGGAGGTTTGTTCCCTTTTGGGGCTTATCGTTGGAGGATGGGCTGCTTTTGCCTATTACCGGCCATTTGCAGTGGTGCTTCAATCCCATAGTCATTTTTCCCATACAATTACTCTTTTCCTTTCTTTTGGGCTCATCTTTCTGGCGCTCGGTCTATTTTTCTTTCTAATGGGTTATCTGGCGACCATTCTGCTCAAGGTTGTTTTCCTGGGCAGTGTGAATCGAATCGGAGGTGTTTTTCTGGGGATTCTGCAGGGTTCTTTCATGTTGTGCATAGTGTTTTCTTTGGCAACGGCCAAGCCTGCCCCGTTGAAAATCAGTGCGTCTATTGAGAAATCCGCCTCAGCCCGCCCCTTTCTTATCTGTGGAAGGGAGATCCTGTCATGGTGGAAGGCCGGGTCGAAAACCGGAAAAAGGAACGATGCCGGCGTTTCGTTTCCGTACGTGCCTTGTCGGTATCTTGCTAGTACGGGCAAGACCTCATGAATAGGTATAGTCTGTGATGATTCCTGACGAAATAATCCGGGAAATCCGTGAAAGGGCGGGTATACTGGAGGTAATTTCAGATTATGTTGCTCTGAAAAAGTCCGGTGTCAACTATCTTGGCCTTTGTCCGTTTCATTCAGAGAAAACTCCCTCCTTTAATGTGAACACGGCAAAAGGAATCTATCACTGTTTTGGCT
Organism: Geobacteraceae bacterium; assembly: GCA_028683595.1. Taxonomy (GTDB): domain Bacteria; phylum Desulfobacterota; class Desulfuromonadia; order Geobacterales; family Geobacteraceae; genus RPRC01. The sequence goes on from JAQUHM010000046.1 coordinate 16,551, forward strand.
GTGGTGTCGGCGGCGATGCAATCAGTTTTATCATGCGTATGGAGGGACTGTCCTTTCCTGAAGCGGTCAAGTTTCTGGCTCGAAGAATTGGTGTTGTCATTCCTGAACGGCCGCTACTTGCCGCTGAAAAGCGTCTTCGTGATGAGAGGGAAGTCCTTTACGAGGTGCATGAGATTGCCGGGAAGTTTTATGCGGACCTTCTGCAGGATGGAACTTCTGGAGCTGCGTGTCGCCACTATCTCGAAAATCGTGGAGTTGATCTGGAGACAATTCTGGCGTATGACCTTGGC
>JAQUHM010000354.1 GCA_028683595.1 Geobacteraceae bacterium
TCCTCCGCGAAGGGGTGCAACTCAGGGATGTCATCGAGGCAGGCTACCGGATGGCGCGGAAGTACCTCGCCTCCATCACCGTGGTCAGCCAGTCCCTTCTGGACCTGAAGCAGTTCGGCAGCGTCGGGGATGTGATCCGGGCCAACTCGGCCTACAAAATCCTGCTGGAATCACCCGACTACGAGAAGGCGCGGCAGGAGGGGCTCCTTGACTACGACGACTTTACCATGCGGCTTCTCACCACGGTCAAGTCCATGCGACCCAGATATTCCGAGCTGTTTGTCGATGCCCCCCATGGCCGGGGTGTGGCAAGGCTCGCCGTGGACCCGTATTCCTACTACTGCTACACCTCGGACGGTAAGGAGGTTTCGGAGATTGCGTCCCTGGTGGACAAGGGCATGAGCTATGACGAAGCAATCCGTGAGATGGTCAGAAAATATCGCAGCGGTCCTGATCATCTGCCACATTTTACTGGCGCAGGCGCCGACAGCAAGGTCTGACAGCCCGGGGGCCACGGCGGGTGCCAATTCCGCCAACCAGGCTCTGGGAAGGTTCGGCTCGGCAGAGGGGATCCTGGGGAACGCCTACAACCCCCTCACCTCCAACGCGTCTCCAATGACCACCGTGGATGGGGCAACGAGCTTCACCGCCCAGATCCAGTGTCCCTCCTCCCGGGAGTTCGTCACCGTGCTCCTTACCCCAGCAGGTGGCGGTGAGGCGGGCATCATGGTCGGCGAGGATCTGGATTTCGACGGCACGGTGGACTACACCTTCAACGCGCCGGTGAACGCCTCCGGGGTCTGCGCCAACGGTATCATCTCCTGCGAGCCGGGTACCTGGAACAGCTGCAGGGGGTACCGGTGGACCGCCAACCCGGCAGGTCAGACCGGTCTGATGGAGGTTTCCATCACTGATCTGGGGGGATGCTACTGTATCAACAACAGTTGCGGCAGCAATCTTTTTTTCGCAAGGCAAAGACAGATACTGGAGACCGTCGGCGGGGGCGTCATCGGATCGATCCAGGGGCTCTCTCCACGGTTCACCGTAACCAGGGCGAGGATCGACGGCACCTCGATCTTCTATCACGGTCAGGCCACTGCCGGATGTTCGGCCGCCGGTGCCGGGGGAAGCCTCCCCACGGCCTACTACAGCCAGGGGACGGACACGACCCCGGGGCTGCTGCTGGCAGGAGCCGGGGCAGTGGAAGCATCCGCCCAGGCGGCCGACCCGAACAGCTATTACAGCCTCATTCAATCTTCCTATTCCCTGGCCTCAAACCCGAGTACGACATCATCATGCGTGGTCGAACGCGTTGGCTCGGCGGTCACCAATACCTACAAGATCGACCAGGCGGCGACTTCGGGCAATCTCTGCACGGATCACCTCGTGTTCTCGCGGATCCACCGGGTTGATGAGACAACCTATGAACTTCAGTTCCTGGACACCGGGCCTCCCGGAGATCCCCACCGCAACTGCGGCGGCGCGTTTCCGTGGGAGGCTCCCATCGCAAGCGGCGGCTGGCATTCCCTGCGGACCGTTACCTTTCCGGTGGTCGGCGCCAATTACCGGCTCACCAACGCCGCGTTTTCCATGCAGAACATCGGTGGTCCGGGATGTTCGAGCGGGTCGGCAAATCTCAACGGCATGACGCAAGGTTTCGATGTGTCGCTTTTCACCGGGGTCGTTTGCCCGGCCGGCGGAGCCCAGTTTCCCTCCTTCACCTGGAGCTACCTGTTCGAGATGATGGAGGATGTCTACAACGAGGGAATCAGCGACGGCTGCGCTGCCCTGGCGGCGAATTCCGATTGCTCCCTCCAGGAGGAAACGGTGGATGGAGTGCTGACGTACAGCAATTTTTCACCGACCTTCATCGTACCCATCCCGACCTGTAAAACCTTCTACGGATCGTTCACCACTTTCCTCGAATGCCGGGAGTGGTGGCGCAAGGAGCGGAAGTACCGCTGCACCGCCGAGACCAGGTGGGATTTCAGCGACGCGAAGAAGCGGGTGGACCGGGTAACGGCAACGGCAACCGACAACCTGACCACCATGGCCTACCAGGACCTGCGCAAGGACAACGGTGACTGGGTCACGGAAAACAGGGATGTCACGCTGAATACACCCCGGGAGGATTACCGGCAACCGATCCTGGCCTGCAAGACCAGAAAACCGAAACGGAAGACCGACGCCGCTTTCCCGGGACAGGCCGCGCAGTACCTGGCCGACCCCGACGGCTGGGAGTTCTTCTACAAGAAGTGCGAGGACAGCGTTTGCCCGCTGGACCCGGCCGGGGGTGAGGAAATCGTGCTTGATTGCCGGGAAATACACGAATTCGCCGAGGCGGCGACCATCATGAACATACTGGAGCAGGCGAACAAGGACATGATCTGCTCCGACGGGGTGCAAAAATGAGGGCAGGTATTGCGGGGACTCTGCTCCTGGCATTTCTGGCGCCTTCGGCAGCCTTTGCCATGAGCTGGTGCAGCGAGCGGGAGCTAATGTTCGAGAGCGCCGACATGTGCGCCACCGACTGTCCCTCCGCCTGCACCGTGGCGAATCAGCGGGCCCAGGGGAGTTCCGGGCCGTGCGGGTCCGGGTATCGCGGGTTCGTGTTCAGCCCTTCCCTGAACAGGACCTATGCCCTTACGGCGGGGAGTTTCGGGGTGGACGGTCTCGCGTCGCTTCCCGATTACACGGCTAAGGGCGCAGTCCTGAAGAGCGCGGCCGAAAACGGGACGGCAGCCACCCTGACCAGATACTTCGGCGCCGGCGCCTGGATCGCGGCCCAGGCGTTCACCTCCTCCTACTGCGGAAAGACCGGCAGGTACTACTTTGATGCAGCGACCTGCGAGGCGGCCTGTTCCGGCGTGGGGTGCGTAGCGGCTGTCGAGCAGGCCGGTTACAACAGCGTCCAACCCGGCAGGTTCTTCTGGAGGAACGGGGACCCGCTCAGCTACAGTAACTTTGCCGCCGGACAGCCGGACAACGCTGCCGGAGTTGACGACATCCAGGCCGGATTCACCCCGAAGGGGGAGCACTGGGTCGAGATGGGGATCGACGGGACCTGGTCCGACAGCGGCAAGCACCTGGCCGACCAGGTCCACGCCAGGCCGCTGATTGTGGAGTTTGCCGGCGCGCTGGAATGCGTGAACGGGGAGACCGGGTCCGGAGGCAGCGGCGACGGCCGGGTCTGCGGAAAGGATTTCAACGGGGACGGAGAGCTTTCCCCTGACGAGTTCCGGCAATGCCTCACCACCTCCGGCGGCTACCTCTGCCCCATCGACGTGGCGCCGTGCTCTTCGGCATCGAACGGCAACCTCTGTCCTCTCGGCAACTTCCCGTGCCTGGATGCCGGTCAGGGACCCATGTGCTCCCGCTACTCCTGTTCCGGCACCGAGGACCTGGAGGGGGACGACGGCAGCTACCAGGACGACGGCGGAAGGGATGAAAACGGCCGCTGTCTGGGTCAGATCTTCATCTTCAACGGACATCCCGGCGAATGCAAAGAGCCTGGTGTTTCCACTACCTGGTTTCAGTGCTGCAGCACGGACGAGTCAAGTTTCCTCTTCATCGAGAAGGTCTGCGGCACCGGGGACAAGCTTACCGCATCCGCCATGAAGGCGAGACGGACCCACTTTATCGGGACCTATTGCAAGAAGAGGTTCCCGCTCATCGGTTGTGTGCAGTCGGCGCAGGTGCACTGCATCTTCGAGTCGAAACTGGGGCGGATCGTCCAGGAACAGGGGCGGATGCAGCTGAAGAACTTCCAGGGGCCGTTCGGCCCGGACTGGGGCACTCCGGAGACACCGAACTGCCGGGGATTCACGCCGGAAGAGTTCCAGTTCCTCGATTTCAGCAAGATGGACCTGTCCGAGTTCTTCGCCGACATCCAGGCCAAGGCTGCAAGCGCCATCAAGGGGGAATTGAAAGAGAAGATCGATGACTTCTACGACAACATTAC
>JAQUHM010000047.1 GCA_028683595.1 Geobacteraceae bacterium
CTCACAGTATTTATGAGAACCCGACGTATTGCCATACCTGACATTCATGGATGTGCGCATACCTTTGCAGCCCTGTTGTATGATGTGCTCAGGATACAAGTTTCAGACACGTTGTATCTCCTAGGCGACTATACTGATCGCGGCACGAGAAGCAAAGAGGTTGTCGACCAGATTTTTGAACTGCAAAGCAAAGGTTTCTCCGTATACCCCCTGCGCGGAAACCACGATGACATGCTTCTTCGGGCATGTGGCAACCTTGATTTTTTTCGTATCTGGATGTTAAACGGTGGCGGAGCAACCCTTAAAAGCTTTGGCGTTGATGATCCTTGCGAACTGCCCCTTATGTATCGGAGGTTCTTCGACGCATTACCTTTCTACCTTGAATTGGAAGATTTCATCCTTGTTCATGCCGGACTGAACTTCCTGGCTGATGATCCATTCAGCGACAAGGAAGCAATGCTCTGGACACGATCACAGGAAATAAACACTGACATAATAGGCCAAAAGAAAGTTATCACCGGCCACACTCCGGTTTCCAGAGAAACAATCAGAAAATCTATCTCGTCCGAACTGATCCCTCTCGACAACGGATGTGTTTATGCAGCAACAGTACAGCTTGGAACCTTGGCTGCACTGGACCTGGACACCCTTTCTCTTTATTTCCAGAAGAACATCGATTGATCCGAAACAGCAGGAGGCCGTTTTCATGAAACATTACAGAAAGGAAATCTGGTACGAAATCAGCAAAAGAAGAGATTTTGTAAACATTACGCCACAGATTCGCGAATGCCTGCTGGATAGCGGGATTAAGGAAGGTCTGCTCCTATGCAATGCAATGCATATCACCTCAAGTGTCTTCATAAATGACGATGAACCCGGACTGCACCTGGATTTTGAAGAGTGGCTCGAGTTGCTGGCTCCGGAGAGGCCTTACTCCCAATATCACCACAACGGCTGCGAAGATAACGCCGATGCCCACCTGAAAAGAACAGTAATGGGCCGAGAAGTGGTAGTAGCGATTACCGATTATGATCTCGATTTAGGCCCATGGGAGCAGATATTTTATGGTGATTTTGACGGCAAGAGAAAGAAACGGGTTCTGGTAAAAATAATTGGAGAGTAGCGAATATCCTGAATAATCAATCTAACTTTGATGCGTTGTTTTCCAGAAACGATATTTCTTTACAAGCTCGACAGGATGATAGGAAAGCTTTGACTTCCGCAGCGCAGGTTCACCAAGGTCCTGCTCCCTATTCACAAACTCGCAATCGACAAAACACTGGCGATTGAACTCCTGATCAACGACCTGGTAAATCCCGTCAAGAAACGGATCTGCTTTCTCGAAATGACAGACCGATGTGTTTGAATTCAGCTTCTCACCGAGTGCATACGCCCGCACACGACCTTCAACAAGAACAACTACTCCCTCAAGCCCCAAATGAGCTGCCTTTTCAAGTCCCTCGACCGACGCAGCCACTTCTAGCTCGATTGATCGACTTTCTTCACTCGACCGGATCTTCCGCCATTCCTCCAAAAGAGTAAGAGTGCCGGCATAATACCTGTCACAATACTTGTCGACGGTGAAGGAATGTCGATTCGTGAAGTAATTCGCACGATTTTTTTTCTTGTGATAACGGTTCCCGCTAAGAGTTGCCAAATCATTCCGTTTGTACACATAATCAAATGCATCACGGTCTTCGGTGAATCCCACTCCTTCAAGACCTTTAAGAAAACTAGCAACAAATTCTTCATCGACGCCATAAAGAACCTGTCCCTTGGAAAAGAGAATAGTCAGCGCATTCCCGATATTCCCACCCAGTGGCGGAAGAAAATATTCTTCCCCGGAATAACCGCTCCCAAGCACAACAAGAGAATCCCCAACCCGAGTCAGCCTATAGTGGTGTGCATGACGAAAAAGATACAGATTCGCAAAGGTCAATTCTGATACCCGGGGCTGCATTAGCTGAAAAAGCGAATCCAGTTGTGACTTATCGTGAAGTCCGATCTGTCTCGAGGATGGATAGGGAGGTGTTTCCATGGTAATTCTCCTGGACAAAGTTTAGCCTAGTAAACAAAAAATCCTGAAAGCTAACTATAGCAGTACTTCGCTAAGAATACATGACTGATTTCTACAAGGTACCCCTGGTAAGGGTTTCAATGAACGTCGTCTATTGTCATCTTTTATGTTGCCGGTAACAATCAATATATCTCAAAGTATTTTCCATAACATGCTTCTACACAACAGCAAAACCATGTTTTGGAATTACTGCAGCGAACTGCCACACGGGACACCAGATGACATTACCTGCAAAACATGAAAGCTAATGAATCCCTGGAAATAAACATATGATGATACTTGCAAAAGGGGTGGATCAGGAATGGCAGGGGTTAGGAAGGGTAAAATAAACAAAGCGAATACCTTGCTATGAACCGAATGGTCATAACTAACCGGGTAATCTGTAAGATTAATTCCCGAGGTATCCGCTTGTGATATTAACGTATTGCGCTGTCTCTCCGACAAGTCGATCGTAAGAGAGGAACTAGCCAATCAAGAAGTTATTTCTTCTTGCTCTGTTAGAGAGGATTGTCGGATCCAGCAATTCACCACACCCGGTACATTTCCAAGCATAGTAGGATCGCACGTAATCATAATACTTCTCAGAGTACATAAGGCCTCTACATTTCGGACATTGCATGACGAATCCTCCTTAGAATAAATATAGAAAGAATAACAGGTGTTAATCTATATTCATCATGCGTGCCAATATCGAAAGTATTGTCCTTACAGATCTCCTCTTCTCGATAAAATGTCGTTTTATTCTTTTGAATTCAATACATTACTTTTTTCACAAAGTAACCCTCCAATTGCTTTACCGTAGCAGAACCTATTCCAGGAACCCGCTCTAGATCACATGTCGAAAGAAAATCGCCATATAATTGACGGTCAGCTATAATCTTCCTTGCCAAGGTAGGACCAATTCGAGGAAGCATTTCCCATTCATCAGCAGTAAGACTATTGGGGTCAAGGGGAATACCAAGGACCATTTTTTCCACAACCTGCATAGTATCTCTTGTTATTTCAACATGTTTTCCGTTACAGCATAATATCAGAAACACGTCGCCGGTATACATTATTTTTTTGATCGAACCCTGGTTTCTGGAAAATTCCTGACAAAAAGGCACCGTCATATTTATGACGGTGCCTAATGACATCGCGGAATCGAACTGATAAACTCCGGACTTCACGCAATCACCCTTAATGCGAACGGTGACACCATCTTTCCTCGTGCTTCCTTCCGGCAGAAAGGCCGCCTTCTCTCTCGTGTGAGAAATGGGGCGGCTTTGAAAGTAAAGGAGGATAGATACTGCCAGTGTCAGCAACCAGAGAACAAGTCTCCCGGATCGCTCATTCATTTCTTGAGGAGGTCCCCCTCCCCGCACTTGTCAAGCTTGTACTCGATACTATCGACAAGAGCCTGATAGGAAGCTTCAATGATATTCTCTGAAACCCCAACCGTACCCCATCTGTTTTCCCGATCTCCCGATTCAATTAAAACCCTGATGGCAGAGGCAGTGCCCTGCCCTGCCGGAAGGACTCTGACCTTATAGTCATGAAGCTTCACTTCCTTCAATTTTGGATAGAATTTCTCCAAGGCTTTTCTCAGGGCATTATCCAAGGCATTAACCGGGCCGCTTCCCTCTGCTGCAGTATGCTCGATTTTTCCGCCCACCTTTACCATGACGGTGGCTTCGGATATCGGTTGATGATCTTCATGGCGCTTTTCATCAATGACACGAAAACCGATCAAAGAGAAGAATTTACGGTGCGTCCCCAATGCTCGCTTCATGAGAAGTTCAAATGAAGCCTCTGCCCCTTCGAACTGATAGCCTCTGTTTTCCAGATCCTTGATGGTATCGAGGATATCCATTGTCAGCGGATCCTTACTATCCAGATTGATGTTGAATTCTTCAGCCTTCGCAAGGATATTCGATCGTCCGGAAAGGTCCGATATCAGAATCCGTGTCGAATTTCCCACCAACTCGGGCCTGATATGCTCGTATGTCTCGGGATGTCGTTGAATGGCACTGACATGAACACCCCCCTTATGGGCAAAGGCAGACTTCCCGACATATGACTGATGCTTATTGGGCGAGATATTCGCAAGTTCGTAGACAAAACGCGAAAGCTCCGAAATCCTCTTTAACTGCTCAGCAGAGATGCATGTATGCTTCATCTTCAGCATCAGGGCAGGCACAATTGAACAGAGGTTGGCATTTCCACATCGCTCGCCAAAACCATTAATAGTGCCCTGAACCTGAACAATCCCGCGATGAACAGCGGTGAGGGAGTTTGCCACTGCGCATTCCGAATCGTTGTGGGCATGGATGCCAAGGGGAGTCTTGATGCTTTTTCGTACCTGATCCACAATTTCAGCAATTTCAAAGGGCATCGAGCCACCATTCGTATCACAGAGTACGATACTGTCCACCTTGGCATCCTCAGCCGCTTTCAGAGTCTTTAGCGCATACTCCGGATTGGATTTGAAACCGTCGAAAAAGTGCTCGGCATCATAAAACACCTCCGACACATAGCCCTTCAAGTACTCCAGAGAGTCGTAAATCAGTTCCAGGTTCTCTTCCAGAGAAATACGAAGAGCTTCGTAAACCTGGAAGTCCCAAGTCTTGCCGAAGATAGTTACGACATCTGTTTCAGCCTGAATAAGGGTGCGGATATTCTGATCCTTTTCCGGTGTTGTTTTCGCTCTCCGCGTGGAACCAAAAGCCGCAATTTTAGAATGGCCGAGTTTCTCCTTCTTCATATCCTTGAAAAAGGTAACATCCTTTGGATTACTACCCGGCCAGCCTCCCTCAATATAGTGAATACCCAGTTCATCAAGTTTATGGGCAATTCTGATCTTGTCCTCGACCAGCAACGACACATCCTCGGCCTGCGTGCCATCCCGGAGAGTTGTATCATAAAGCTTTATCTGACTCATATTTCACCTTTTTATTCGGACGTAAAGCCACTATCGCTCAACCGAGACTTCCTTGCCGGACAGTTCGAATACATCATGCAGAACCCGTACTGCAAGCTCGGTATACTTGGCATCAACAACCACCGACACCTTGATTTCAGAGGTGGAAATCATCTGAATATTAATACCTTCCTTCGCGAGGGTCTCAAACATCTTTGTCGCAACCCCGGCATGGCTGCGCATACCAAGCCCAACGACAGAAATCTTCGAAATATTCTCATCAGTCAGGACGTCTCTGGCATTAATTTCATCTGCGGCTGCCTTGGTTATCAGAAGTGCTTTTTTAAAATCCGCCTTCGCAACAGTAAAGGTAAAATCCGTAAATCCGTCTTCACTGACATTCTGAAGGATCATATCCACCGAAATATTTGCAGCTGACAGTGGTGAAAGAATTTTGGCTGCTATACCGGGCTTGTCAGGTACCCGCATGACAGCTATTTTTGTTTCATCTTTTGCATAGGTAATTCCAGAGACGAGAATCGACTCCATTGCTTTATCCTCCTTGGTCACCAGGGTTCCCGGATTATCATTGAAACTTGAACGAACATGGACAACAACATTAAATTTTTTGGCAAACTGAACAGAGCGAATCTGAAGGACCTTTGCACCCAAACTGGATAACTCAAGCATCTCATCATAGGAAATACGTTCGATTTTTCTCGCAGTATCGCAAATATTGGGATCCGTTGTGTACACGCCGTCAACATCGGTAAAAATCTCGCAGACATCAGCCTTTAAAGCCGCTGCCAAAGCTACACCCGAGGTATCGGACCCGCCCCTTCCCAATGTTGTTATATTACCGTCACTGTCAACCCCTTGAAAACCCGCGGCAATGATAATGGTACGGTCATTCAGGTCCTGCCGCAACTTCTTCTCATTGATCTTTTTAATACGAGCTTTACTGAAGGAGTTGTCCGTAAGAATCGGAATCTGATGACCAAGGTACGATTTCGCTTTGTATCCCATAGACTTCAGACACATTGCCAAAAGAGCAACAGTAACCTGCTCCCCCGACGAAACGAGCACATCATATTCGCGGGTGTCAGGAAACTCAGTAATCCCATTGGCAAGCGCAACCAGCTTATTGGTCTCGCCCGACATGGCGGAAACTACCACGATAACATCGTTGCCGGCATCGTAGGTCTCTGCGACACGTTTGGCAACATTGCGAATCCGTTCGACACTTCCGACTGAAGTCCCACCGAACTTCTGAACAACTAGAGCCATTTCCCTTCTCCAATCAAACGTAATAAAATCAGTCAGCTTTCACACACAAACAGATAGTCGTAAAAGCTTCTTAACAAGAAGATCCAACGAGGTCAAACACTTTTTCCCCTTCCCGAGAAAAGATCTCCAACCAGTTTCTCATAGCGGGATCCAGTATAAGAAAATTCAATCTTTCTGGATGTCTCATCCAGTTGCGAAAATACAATTTTCAAATTCTCTTTCGGAAGCTCCTGGTCGAGCCTTTCCGCCCACTCCACGAGGCAAACACCATTTCCATAAAAATACTCGTCAAAACCAAGTTCACGAATATCGCCATCACCATGAAGACGATACAGGTCAAAATGATACAGCGGAACCCGGCCGGAATATTCATTCAGAAGAGTGTACGAAGGACTTGTCACACAGACATCAGCCGGCATATCATCCCCTTCGGCAACCCCTTGGACAAAGTGGGTCTTCCCTGAACCAAGATCGCCAATCAAGGCAATGAAATCTCCAGGCATGAGCCTCTTGCCCAGCTCCCGACCAAGAGCGACAGTGTCTTCAACACAATTGCAAACAAGAGAAAACATACCGTTAGTCGACCATGCTCCGAATCAGATCGATTCGGGAAACAATGCCAACCAGTTTTCCTTCTTCAACTACAGGGAGTGAATGGATTTTTTGATCACACATGAGATCCGCTATTTCACTAACCTTCGTCTTCGGTTCGACGGTCACAACCTCTTTGGTATAGATATCACCGACAGTCTGTCCCGTCATCCGCAAAAGTTCTTTTTCGAACTTTTTCTCGCTTTCGAGGTAAATAACCCAGTCGAAAAGTGATATTACCGTGGGAATGTGAAAGCTCTTGTCCTGCTCGATAAGATCCGTTTCCGTAACAATCCCGATAAGTGCCCCTTGGTCATCGACAACCGGCACACTCCCGATGCGATGGAGAGTCATAAGTTCTGCCAGTTCCCTGATTGAGGTCCCGGTAGTTACGGCAACTACTTCCCTGGTCATGATATCAAAAGCGGTAAGCATATTAGTCTCCTTTGTGATTTCCGGCTTCACGAATGTTTTTATAAGCGTAGGGAAGTCGCTCCAGAACATCGGTTGCAGTAATTCCAATCTCGCCAGTTTCCCGGGCAACAAGATCAGCCGCATGCCCATGAAGGAAAACCCCGAGTCGACATGCTTCAAGTGCCGGATACCCTTGCCCGACGAGCGAGACGATAATCCCGGTCAGGACGTCACCCATTCCGCCTGATGCCATTCCGGGATTACCGCTGCCATTAATGGCTATCGAACCGTCCGGTGCGGCAATAACAGTTCCTGCTCCCTTAAGAACAAGGTACACAGCGTAGCGTACCGCAAAGTCCCTGGCAACTGCGATCCGGTCATTCTCGATACTGGCGATTGAAAGGCCGGTCAAACGGGACATCTCACCCGGGTGCGGGGTAAGAACAATTGCAGAAGATTTTTTCTGGAGGAGAATCGAAACATTTCCTGCGATAGCATTCAGGCCGTCCGCATCCAGCACCATCGGCACAGGACAATCCCTCACGAGCCTCTGAACGAGAGCCACGGTATCCGTAGTGCCGGAAATTCCTGGACCCAGGGCAACAGCATCCTTTCCGCATGCAACCTGAAGAATAGCAGCGAAGTTTTCTTCACCAAGATAACCTTTCCCGCAATCTTCGAGGGGAAAGGTCATCGACTCCGTGGTTTTTACTTCCAGAATAGGGTTGAGACTTGCCGGAACAGCGAGGGTGACGAGACCTGACCCCGCCCTCACCGCACTGTTCGCTGAAAGAGCTGCCGCACCGGTTTTCCCCGTTGATCCGGCAATGATCAGGCAGTGTCCGTAGTCCCCCTTATGATCAGAACGGTTTCTGAATTTCAGAAAAGTGCCAACAGATTCACTATCCAGATAATCGAAACATTCGGCCGCGGCAGCGACCTCCGGTGGTAATCCAATGTCGGCTGTCACCAATTTTCCGGTGTAGGTCCTGCCAGGGTAAACAACATGCCCCACTTTGGCAAATGCGAAAGTAACCGTTACATCAGCTTTGACAGCCACTCCTAAAACTCGACCGGTGGAAGCATCAATTCCCGAAGGGATATCGACCGCCACCACAGGCCTCCCGGGGGAATTGATCATTGCTATAGCTTCGGCATAAACACCGGAGACATCCTTGGTAATACCGATACCGAAGAGTGCGTCAACGACCACAGATGCATGGCGAAAGTCGTCACAAAACGCAAGCAGGTCTCCCGGTTCAGGGCAATAGCGCACAATCAAGGGATCAAGCAGCGAAAGGTTCTTTTCGGCATCTCCACCGATACAGTTTTTTTCAGCAATGACGAATACCGAAACAATCCATCCCTTTTGCAGCAAACAACGGGCAATGACATAGCCGTCACCCCCATTGTTGCCCTTACCGGCAACAACCACCGCGAATTTTCCATTGCCGGGCCCATATTCGGCATCAACAAGGGCTGCGCAGGCACGCCCGGCAGTCTCCATAAGAACCTGCCCGGGAATCCGGTAATTGTCTATTGTCAGGCGTTCAGCCTTCTGCATCGTCTCTGTCGATACTACTTTCATAATTAGTGTCCCGTGCTCTCCAGAACCACCATTGCAACGGCAAAGGCGCCGTCATGGGAAAGTGCCGTGTGAACCCTATTCAGTTCCAATTCGGAAAAGATCTCGGCGGCCCTGCCGTGAAGGCACAAATCCGGCTTTCCAAGAGCATTATTGACCACTTCCACATCCCGCCAGGACATTCCGTCCCGCAAGCCCAGTCCGAGTGCCTTAAAAAATGCCTCTTTTGCGGCGAATCGCAACGCAAAGTGCTGCGCGCTCTTTTTCTTGGTTGAGCAGTATGCGAGCTCCTCTGGCATAAAAAGGCGCCGGAAAAGCGCCTCATTGCCCTCCCGAAGGAAGCGCTCGAATCGCGATATTTCAACAATGTCAATACCGGTACCGTAAATCATTGCACAAGTTTCTCACAAAGATACTCTTTATTTTTACGTAACTATTCAGCTTGATCCTGTCGAAGCCAAGAAGGTGTATCCCCTTCCTGGACGAGAGGGGATACACAAACATCGCACATACATGAGCCGTTAAAAAGGCAATCAGATCTTTTTACCGGTAATCCAATTCTCTGTCAATTCCCTTCTTATGGGGACTCTCCCTGTCGATCAATGAGGCAGAAAGAGTTTATCATCCAGCCACCGAGAGATTATACTGCGAGAATAGATCCATCATGAAGTAAACTTGTACGGAAAAGCTGTGTATTCTTCTTGTTTACCAAAATGGTATTTATGATAGACTTACACTACATGTTACAATTTACAGGAGGTGCATATGTCTGACAGAAATACCACGATCAAGGTCGGGGGTCTGATGTTGATTGCCGGGGGCGTGATTGGTGCCGGGCTTGCCTTGCTTTTTGCTCCACAATCCGGGAAAACAACGAGAAAAGGCATCTCGCGTTATGCCCGCAAAGCTCGAAGGAGAACAGAAGACATCGTCGATGATTTTTCCCATAATGTTACTAAGATGGTGGAGACTGTGGGGGAAAATGCAGCTGTTCTTCTCGACAGAGGCGCAGACCTTGCACTCGAAACCAAAAAAGAGATTTTGAAGGCCATCGAAGACGGTCAGGAAAAGCTTGAGAAACAGCGATCACGTCTCGCCCGCCTTCTGGGATAAAGGTTCAGGCACCCTTTGGGGAGGCTCATCTGGGCCTCCCCCCTTCATAAACGCACTGGAACGCGGAAAACCCTAAAGGCAACGTGTTAGCGGTTTCCCGTACTCAGGAAGATATCACCAAAGTAGGCAACAGCCTCCTCACCGGTATTATCCGTATCACTCATGAGAGCCACCGCACCGAGGCGAGGAGGCTTTTCTCCGAAAAATCGCTTATAATCTTCGAAAATATTCCTTTCTTCGGTAACCCAGGTGCCAGCTTTCCCATCACCGGATTCCACAGCAACCATAACCGCATTAGCAGTATAGGCATTAGGAATGACTGACCCTTTGGGTAAGTTCGCTGACCAGACATAATTGATTGCCCGTGTCTTCCAGAAAAGAGTGCGCGGGAATACCACATAAACTCGTGCGACAAAATCATCGCCGCTTTTTTTGGTTGCATCTTCCCGCTTCAGGGTACGTCTAATTTCCCATGACCAGCGCAGTAAAGGATATCGTGACGAATCGATATCAAGCTTCTTCACGAGCCCCGATGCAGCATTTCTGCTGATTGCACGAAGAGCTTTGCTGTCATCGGTCTGAACGATGGAATATTCCGTTTCCCCCTTAAAGATCTTTTTTTCCCAGCCTGAAAGATCACCTTTACTGAATGCAGCGACAACCACCTGATCTGGAAATGCTTCGCCAGCAAAAAGTATCGGTGACAAAAGAATCAATCCTATAATTCCGGCAACCATGCTCAGCGGCACCCTGAGCGATCTGGAGATCAACTCGTGACCTCCTTCCTCAAACCTTCCAGAACTACCTGAACTTCACTTCGCATCTCTTCTGCTCGGGGAGAGTTTTCCTTTTTCAGATAGAGTTCGAAATACCGTATGGCATCGGGTATTCTCTCCAGGTCAAGGCAAATACCTCCCATGGTAAGATAGGGCAGTGCAAAGGAAGGGTCGAGACGAATTGCCTCAAGACATTCCCGTTCTGCTTCGACCAATTCATCCATATCATAGTACAATTCCCCAAGGTTGAATCGGGCAGCAGCATCCTCCGCATCGACAACAATCCCTGCCTTATAAGCTTCGACAGCTTTATCTCTGTCACCAAGCGCATAATAGGCGTCCCCGAGTGCATTCAACGCAAAAACGTTACTGGGGTCCATCTCCAGGGCGGTTGAATAGAAGCTGATTGCTTCCTGGGATCTGTCCATAGTGTTATAGACAAGCCCGATACTGACATAACCATCAGGGTCGTCCGGACTCAACTCAACGACACGTTGGTATGCTTTCAGGGCATTCTTGTAATCTCCCGCTTCAAAATGAATATCCCCAACAGCAGTCAAAGCTTCGGAATTCGCTGGATCGAGCCGTAATCCTTCAGCGTAGGATTTCAGGGCATCATCGAGCTTACCCGTTTCAGCAAGGGCAAACCCAAGCTTAAAAAAGGCCTCGGCCTCTTCCGGACGGGATTTTACGCATTGTTTGAAGCACTCAATAGCTTTCTTGAACTCACCGGATTCAAGAAGCGTATCCCCCTTCTGCAACATATCTTCAAACAAAGCAGACATAACCGTCCTCCTCTCATGTAAAGTAACGTTTTTTGTGACTATATCAGAAAGCAGATTCCTTTGCCAGAAATCACGTCCGACATGCCTCAAAAGGGAGGAAAAACCTTTCTTTTACCTGGTGACTCCCGTATAATTTAATAATTTAATCCCTTTGGGGTAAATTCCCCGCCGCTTGCGGCGTAGCTTGGTTTTTGGTAGTTTGGCTGCATGAGCAATTACATACACAAAAGCCACAACGTGACGGTTTTGCTGTATCACCTGGTGTTTCCTGCAAAGTACAGGCGAGTAGTCTTTGATGAACATGTTGACGGGGTTCTCAAAGAAGTTTGCCTCGACATTGAGCGCCGGTACCAAATTAAGTTTGTTGAAATCGGGGCGGATGCTGACCATGTCCATTTCTTGGTGCAATCGGTGCCGACTTACTCGGTCACTAAAATAGTGACCATAATTAAGAGCCTTACGGCACGGGAGGTCTTAAAACGGTGCCCACAAGTAAAGAAGCAACTTTGGGGCGGTGAATTCTGGACCGACGGATTCTTTGCCAGCACTGTTGGCAAGCATGGGAACGAAGATATGATAGGTGCCTACGTGAAAAACCAAGGGCAAACCTACCAAATGATCCACGCCGATCGGCAGCTTGAACTGTTTTAAACTCCACCAATACCCCGCTGCTTGCGGCGGGGTAGTTTATTCATACGGATAAGGCCCCATGACTGAAGACAATATAGAATATCTCGGTCTGAGAACTCTGGAAGATATCAGCGAATTGATCCTCCACTCCCATGATCTTCGTGAAACGCTGCAGAACATAGTCAACCTGGTTTCAAAACGAACGGGTTCTGACGTCTGTTCTCTGTATCTTCTGGAAAAAGATGGTGAGACGCTAACCCTTTATGCAACGAAAGGATTGTCAAAGGGCTCGATTGGGAAAGTCCAGATGAACACCTCGGAAGGTCTTACGGGCCTTGTCGTGGAACAGCGGAGCGTGGTCGCAACCGAAAATGCCCCTTCTCATCCTCGTTATAAATACTTTCGAGAAACAAAAGAAGAACGCTTCCTTTCTTTCCTCGGCATTCCTCTATTCGAACACAAAAGTCCCACCGGCGTCATTGTTATCCAGACGAGAGAATCGCGATCTTTCTCCCCGAAGGAAATCAGTACCCTTACAACCATTGCAAACCAGATAAGCAGTATTATCATCAACGCGAGGCTTCTTGACTCGATCAGGAAGAAGGAAGAAGAACGGGCATTTTTTGAACAGGAACTAAACAAGATCAAAGCCGGATCCCAGACCGTCTCCCCGGGGAAACCACGGGGCAGAAAGAAAAAACAGCAGCATCACATGATTCGTTGTATCGCCGTTTCCCCGGGATTTTCCTGGGGGAAGGTATCGATCATCAACCATTCCACCACCAGCAATCAAATATCCCTGGAAAAAATCGGTTCCCGACCGGAAGAGAAAAAACGGTTTTTACTCGCTGTTGAGAAGGCCAAAATCCAAACGCTTTATCTGGAAAAAAGGGTTGCCGAGTCCCTCTCAAAAGAAGACGCCGCCATTTTCCATACCCATTTGATGATACTCGAGGACCGGGGATTCATCTCAAAAGTGCTCGATCTCATCGAAAACGATTTTGGGGCAATTCAGGCCGTTGACGATGTTGTAGAATCTTATGTCGAAGCTTTTTCCCGCATGGAAGATCCCTACCTTCGCGAACGATCGGCCGACATGAAGGACATCGGCCGTAGAATCAGGGACAGTCTCTCCGGGAACAGCCACAGCCAAACGAAATTACGCGACAAAAAAATCCTTGTGGCCCGCGAAATCCTGCCCTCCGATCTGGCGTCCCTGGACCATGACAAGATACTGGGAATTGTTTCCGGAAGCGGCGACGTTAACTCGCATGCTTCCATCATGGCCAAATCTCTTGGCATCCCGGCTGTTATTGCCAAGTGGGATGATATAAGGAATATATCCAGCAGGGACGAAGTCATAGTAGACGGGAATACCGGTTGCCTTTACATAAATCCGGACCTGAAGATCAAGAGCGAATATGAACGGCTGAGTCTTGATTTCAACCTGAAGAGACGAGAACTGGATGTACTGCGTAACGAACCTGCCGTCACCTTGGACGGGACAAGGGTTCACCTGCTGGCAAACATTGCCCTTTTCAACGATGTAAAAGTTGCCTTGGCAAACGGTGCGGAGGGTATCGGCCTGTACCGGACCGAGTTTCCCTATATGATACGCAACAGTTTCCCAGACAGGAATGATCTTGTAAGGCTCTATCGAAAAGTGCTGGAAGAATTTGCACCTCGACCGGTAACAATACGGACTTTGGACATCGGTGGCGACAAGAAGCTTCCCTATTTTCACCACCCTGCAGAGGAAAATCCTTTTATGGGTTGGCGCTCCATAAGACTATCC
Organism: Geobacteraceae bacterium; assembly: GCA_028683595.1. GTDB lineage: Bacteria > Desulfobacterota > Desulfuromonadia > Geobacterales > Geobacteraceae > RPRC01. The sequence continues at coordinate 13,953 of JAQUHM010000047.1, forward strand.
CTCGAGCAAAGTGAGATCCTTAAGGAGCAGCTTGCCGGCATTTTGCTGGCATCACCCTACGGCACGACCCGCATTATGTTCCCACTCATTACCGGGATCGATGAAATACGATTGTTAAAAAGTATCCTTGCAAAGGTTCAAAAAGAACTTGAGGGAGCGGGTCAACCTGTTGCCTCCGACATTAAGATAGGCATCATGATTGAAGTTCCGGCGGCAGTCCAGATTGCTGAATTCCTGATTCATGAAGTAGATTTTTTCAGCATCGGGACAAACGATCTGATACAGTATACCTTGGCGGCTGACAGAAATAACCTAAAAGTTCAGCAGTATTATGATCCATTTCACCCGGCAATACTTCAGTCGATACACCATGTGGCTACAGTTGGCAAAAACGCAGGAAAAACCGTATCTCTTTGCGGGGAAATGGCAAGCGATCCAATAAGTGCAATGATCCTTCTTGGGCTCGGAATCACGGATTTCAGTCTCTCCGCTCCGTATATACCCGTAATAAAGAGCTTTCTTCGCACCATCTATCATCGAGATGCTGAAGAAATTGCCACAAGAATCCTCAAACTGGGAAGCACCCGGGAAATTCAGGACCAAATACAATCCCTGAGGAAGAGATTTTGCCTTCCCTCAACCTGAGGATCAATTCGCAGGTACAAGGAGATTCAATCAGAATGAACACTACCAAACAGAAAATGGAACTTTCCGGCACGGTATCCCTCTGCAGATCAGATCAGGAATTTCTCGGTGAAGACAGAATCAGGCTCCTCGAAATGATTGAAGAGCAGGGTTCCATAACCAAGGCCGCGAAAGCTGTAGGAATAAGCTATAAGACCGCTTGGGATACGATGGATGCGATCAATAACCTTTCTGACAAACCGCTTTTCGTTCGCATGGCAGGAGGAAAGTCCGGCGGTGGCACCCGCCTTACGGACGAAGGACGGGAAGTGATCCGCAAGTACCGGGTAGTCTTGGAGGAGCACGAGAAATTCCTCTCAAATATCAGCAAGAGGATCGGTTCGGCAACCGAACTGTACAAATTTATCAAGAGGATATCCATGAAAGTTAGCGCACGGAATATTTTTGCAGGGACCGTTAGCGGGCTGACAAGAGGCGCGATCAACGCTGAAGTGACTCTGTCACTGAAAGGCGGTGACACACTCGTTTCAATAATCACCAACGAAAGCATTGAAAATTTGGGGCTACGAGTGGGAGTTGAAGCCTACGCAATAATCAAGGCAAGTTCGCTACTCATCGGAAAGGATCTGGAGGGGACCCGACTGAGCGCCCGTAACATCCTGACAGGGAAGATCATTAAACTCCTCGAAGGTGCCGTCAATACGGAAGTTATGCTCGCTCTTTCCGGCGGGAATACCCTCAGTGCAATCATAACGAACGCCAGTGCCCAAAGCCTCTCCCTTCGGGAAAGTGACCAGGTCTGTGCCATTTGCAAGTCGTCGGATATAATACTGGGAGTAAGTTAGTTTCCAATTCGGAACGAGGATTTTTTTGTTCTGAGAAGGAAATCAAGGGATTGTGCGGAGACGTACTACTGTAAGTCGCACAAACAAGACCGCGGATTGACGCTGTCAGGGCGAAAAAAGACCGTTTCCGGATGGAAACAAGTTAGCCTGCAAGGTTCTTGACACGCTACCGCTGTTCATCCCCTTTTTCAGGAACCGCCGGCTCACGTCCAAGTATCGCCAACACTTTCTTCATGTCATCCCACACCTCGCGTTTTTTAGCAGGGTTTCTGAGCAGAAATGCGGGATGAAATGTGGGCATAAGAGGGATTCCGTGATAATCCAGGATGTGACCGCGAATCTGCGAAATCGGGGTTCGCGTCTGAAGAAGTGTCTGCGCTGCAAAAGTTCCCAAAGCGATAATGATTTTCGGAGAGATCGCCTGTATCTGTCGAAGCAGAAACGGGTGGCAAGCTTCAATTTCATCCGTTTGAGGATTTCTGTTGTTAGGCGGACGACATTTGAGGACATTGCAGATGTACACATCTTCCCTCGAGAAACCCATGGCCTGGATAATTTTGGTTAGAAGCTGCCCAGCCTCGCCAACGAACGGCTCCCCCTTGAGATCCTCATCACGACCGGGTGCCTCGCCGACAAAAACGATGTCGGATATCTCGTTTCCGACACCAAAAACCAGGTTGGTTCTTGAGTCTCCGAGAGAGCACCGATGGCAGTCTCCTACATCAAGACGAATACTTTCTACGGTCTCACTTTCAAGAGCTGTACTCGCGGTGGCATTGGACTGCAGAACCACAAACTCCTCCGCAACAACAGCAGGACTCATACGGGTATCCTGGACGTAACCATGTGGCAGACCGTCGACCCCAGTTTCCCGCAGTTCAACAAGATAGCTCTTTAAGGCCGAAATCAGATCATGGAGTTCAGTATCCAAACGCTTTACCCCTTTACATTCGCGGTAACAGACACTATGCTTTCTACATTATGGCAATAATGTTAGCAGCCCTGCTGCTTCTCCTTATCACCCCAAACCATGCCTTTGCATGGGGAGCAGGCTTTCACTTGCAGCTCGGGTCAACCGTACTGAATAACCTCCAAGCTCTGAAGCCTGCCCTTGCAACACTTCTCAGCGAATATCCCCTTGATTTTCTATACGGCTGCATTGCCGCAGACATAACCATCGGCAAGAAATTCACTTCCTATCTCCAACACTGTCATCGATGGCCTGTCGGGCTCAAAGTACTTCATGC